>JAYTNC010000376.1:0-4399 GCA_043748515.1 Gemmatimonadota bacterium
ACGAACACGAGGTCGGCGCCACCGATGGTGCGCGCCACCTCGTCACGGTTCTCCTCGATCGCCTGACGCCCGATTTCCGGGCGAGCGCCGGCGCCGAGGCCCCGCGTGAGCTTCTTGCCGATCTGGATCTTCACGTCGCTCTTCGAGGCGAGCAGCGCCTGCGCATCGGTGTTCACCGAGATGAACTCGACGCCCGCGAGGTGCTCCTCGATCATGCGGTTGACGGCGTTGCCGCCACCGCCACCCACACCGACGACCTTCATGCGCGCGTGCTGCGCCGCGTTGTCCTCGAATTCGAAGATGCTCATCGGGGGTGGTGCTCCAATCGGTCGGGCGTTTGGTGGCGCAGGATCGCCGGCTGCTTGACCGGGGGGAATATAGCCCGTCCTGGCACCGTCTTCACGTGGGGTTGACGAATGGCCGTGCCGTTCGGAAACGTCGATGTCACAACACGTTATCCACTGCCATTCGCGCGGCGACGCACATTTGTGATGCAATCCCGCGCCCGGCGGCGCGGCGCGGTCGGCGC
This sequence comes from Gemmatimonadota bacterium, assembly GCA_043748515.1. Classification (GTDB taxonomy): domain Bacteria; phylum Gemmatimonadota; class Gemmatimonadetes; order Gemmatimonadales; family Gemmatimonadaceae; genus Pseudogemmatithrix. The sequence goes on from JAYTNC010000376.1 coordinate 530, forward strand.
AGGGGTCGTCACCGCACCGACACAATGTGACGGCGGTCCTCGTCACGGGAGCGTGCGAAGCGGCACATTGCGTGCAGTTCCATTCCCCATCCCGGTTCAAATGGCCGCATTGCAAGAGATCGACAAGGCGATCGGAGCCCACGGCATGTGGAAGCTGCGCCTCAAGGCCGCCATCGACTCGGGCCGACTGGAGACCCCGATCGCCACGATCCGGGCCGATCGCGACTGCCCCTTCGGCAAGTGGCTCCACGGCCCCACGATCGCCCCTGCGACCCGCGCCTCGGCGCACTTCACCCGCGTGGCCCAACTGCACGCGCAGTTCCATCAGACCACCGCGAACATCGCGGCGCTCGCGACGAGCGGCCAGCGCGAAGCGGCGACGGCGGAGATCACCTGGACGGGAGAGTTCAGCCGGGCGCATCGCGAGCTCGCGGCGGCGATGATGGAGTGGAAGGCGGCGTTGCGCTGAACGGATGATGAAGGCTGAAGGATGAAGGCTGGATGTGACGACGGCGATGCGAAGTGGCCGAAGGATCTGGCCCCCGCATCGCCGTTCATCTTTCAGCCTTCATCTTTCAGCCTTCATCCTTCAGCCTTCATCCTTCAGCCTTCATCCTTCAGCCTTCATCCTTCAGCCTTCATCCTTCAGCCTTCATCGCAGTCCTAGAAGAAATCCTGCAGCCAAGTCTTGAACCGCGCCGCGAGATTGTCCATCGACGGCCCCGCGTTCGACAGGCTCAGCCGCTTGCCCTTCCCGGCATTCGAGCCGAGCGCGATCCGGTGCGCCCCGTACTGCACGAGTCCCGTCACCGTCGCGAAGCGCGGGCTCTGCACCGAGTCGGCGAGGCCGCCGAGGAACTCGCCCGGGATCCCGATGCGCGAGCCGAGTCCGAAGACGTCGTTGGCGAGATCGGCAGTGCCCGGCTGCGCCGAGGCACCACCCGTGATCACGACGCCGGCGGAGAGCTTCTTGATCAGCCCCGCCTGCTCGATATCGCGCAGTACGAGCTCGAAGATCTCCTGCGTGCGCTGATGGATGATGTGCGCGAGCAGTGAGCGCGGGATCTCGCGCTCGCCCTGCGCGCCGGTGCTCGGCAGCTTGATCTTCTCGTGGTGCGGCACGAGCTGTTCGAAGGCCGCGCCGTACTGCTCCTTGAGCCGTTCCGCATCCGACTGCGTGACGCCGAGCCCGTGCACGATGTCGCTCGTGACGTTCATTCCGCCGTAGCCGACGGTGCCGAGGTGTCGGATCTTGCCCTCGAGGAAGACCGCGACGTCGGTCGTGCCGGCGCCCATCTCCACGAGGGCGACGCCGAGTTCCTTCTCGTCGTCGGTGAGCACGCTGAGCGCGCTCGCGAGCGGCTCGAGCACGAGCTCCTGCACGCGATACCCGGAGCGCTCGACCGCCTTGCGCAGGTTCATCGCCGGCGAGGAGCCGATGGTGACGAGGTACATCTCCGTCTCGAGGCGCGTGCCGATCATGCCGATCGGGTCGCGCACGCCGACGTTCTTGTCGACCGTGTATTCCTGCGGGATCGCGTGGATCAGTTCGCGGTCCTGCGGGATGGCCTGCGCGCGCGCGACGGCGTTGGCGCGCTCCACATCCGCGCGCGTGATCTCCGAACCCGTCACCGACGCGATGCCGGTGCTGGTCATGGCCTGCACATGCTCGCCCGCGATCCCCGCGTAGACGCTCTCGACCTTCGCACCCGCCATCCGCTCGGCGTCCTGCATCGCCTTGGTGATGGAGCGCATGGTCTCTTCGATGTCGGCGACGACGCCCTTGCGCAGGCCGGTCGTGCGCGACTGCCCCACGCCGAGGATGTTGACGGTGGGATGCTTGGGCAGATCGCCCACGACCTCCGCGATCACCGCGGTGGTCTTGGCGGATCCGATGTCGAGGCCGGCGACGAGGCGATCGAGGTTCATGAGGCGAGGGGTACCGGGAGCTATGGGAGTCTGGCGACCACCTGGTCGCGGAACCGGAGGTCCAGTTCCACGACGACGAGGGCGCGGCGCGCGAGATCGAGTTCGACGGGCAATAGTTCAGCGAGCCGCCCGGCCGTCACGTCGGCCAGCGCGAGCACACGGTGTTCCTGGAGCACGAGGATCACCTCGCCGCGGGAGCCGCGCCGTGCCTCGCTCACGCGCGCGAAGAGCGTCGGGACTTCCGCGCGCACCTCGCCGAGCAGTCGGAGCAGCAACGTGTCCCGTGTCGCGAGCACCGGCAGGTCCACGTCGGTCCGTGTGGGATCCACCGGCAACGATTCCCCTGCCGCGTCGGTGACGACGAGTCCCTTGGCGCTGTTCACGAGCGCCACGGGCGGATTCTCGGTCACGCGGACGACGAGGGTACCCGGGAGCCGCCGCCCGATGCGCACGTCGCGCACCTGCGGATGCTCCTTCACTCGCGCCACGAGGGGCGACACATCGTCCCAGACGGACGCCGTGGTATCGACCCTCAACCGCGAAACGATTTCGTCGGGGGAGGCGTAACGGGCGCCCTCGATCACCACGCGCCGCACGCGGAAGAAATCCATGCGTTGGAGGATCGCGCGGCCCCACCAGGGCGAGGTCAGCAGGCTCATCACGACGAGCAGCTGGCCGATGCGGCGGACGCGGCGGCGCCAGCGGGGTTCGTCGGTCGCGCCGACGCTCCGCCGGGGATCGCGGGCGCCGTCGCCCTTGCCGAGGTCGCTGTCGCCGATGGGAGCCATTACGCCGCTACGCCGAGAGTCGCGCGAGGAGTTCGGGGCCGGTCTTCGTGATGTCCCCCGCCCCGACGGTGAAGACGACGTCGCCCTCGCGGACCATGCTCGTGAGCGCGTCCGCCGCCTCTGCGCGCGGACCTTCCCACGCCGGTGCCTTGCCCGCCTTCGCGGCCGCGTCGGCGATCAGCTTGCTCGTCACGCCGGACATGGGCTGCTCCCGCGCCGGGTAGATGTCGCAGAGCGCGATCACGTCCGCCTGCGCGAGCGCCGCGCCGAACTCGTGCGCGAAGTCGCGCGTGCGCGAGAAGAGATGCGGCTGGAACGCGACGACGATGCGTCGCCCCGGGTACGCTTCGCGCGCCGCGGCGAGCGTCGCGGCGACCTCGGTGGGGTGGTGCGCGTAGTCGTCGACGACCTGCACGCCCTTCGCCGACCCGATCCGCTGGAAGCGCCGCTCCGCACCGACGAACTGCGCGAGCCCCGGCGCCATGTCGGCGACCTTGAGCCCCCACGGCCCGATCCCGCAGGCGAGCGCGGCGAGGGCGTTGCGCACGTTGTGCAGACCCGGCACGCCGAGCGTCACCTCGCCCATCGGCTTGCCGTCGTAGGCCACGCTGAAGATCGTGCGGCCGTCCGCATGACGGATGTCGCGCGCGACGAGTCGCGCGTCGGGGCTCGTGATGCCGTAGCGGATGACTTCGGCGGTCGACGGCGACGGCAGCGCGTTCGCGCCGGGGTCGTCGGCACAGAGGACGACGTAGCGCGCCCGACGCACGTACTCCGCGAAGGTGTCGTGGATGTCCTGCAGGTCGCGATAGATATCGAGATGATCGGCCTCGACATTGGTCACGACGGCGACCGTGGGGTAGAGCGCGAGGAACGAGCGGTCGTACTCGTCCGCCTCGACCACGAACACCTCATGCCCACCCTGCGAGAGGTTGCCGCCCCACGCAGTCACACGCGCGCCGACCACGCCGGTGGGCGCCCTGCCCGCGGCCGCGAGCGCCTCGGTGGTCATCACGGTGGTGGTGCTCTTGCCGTGCGTGCCGGCGATGCCGATCAAGAGGCCGCCTGCGGTCGCCTCGGCCAACGCTTCGGCGCGGCGCACGACTTCAAGGCCGAGTGCGCGGGCGCGCAGCACCTCGGGATGGTCCTTGGG
>JAYTNC010000377.1:0-2304 GCA_043748515.1 Gemmatimonadota bacterium
CATCTCCGCGGCACTGGTCTCAGCCATGCGCGCGGCACGGTACGTCGCGCGTGGCGCGGACTCGGTGCGGCTGGTGCTCGTCTCGCCGCTCGCGGAGGAGGAGTTCGACGCCGCGACCGATGCGCTGCGCGCGGAGTGGCCCGGTGCGATCGACCTCGTGCGCGTGGCCGCCGTGACCGACAGCGCGCGCGGCGTGCCGGTGCGGCTCGTGAGCGCGCTCGACGATGATCCGCTCGCACCTGCGCTCGTGCGTCTGCCGGCGGCCCGTGGTGCGCACGAAGTACGCCTCGTGCGCACCGAACCCTCCGCGGCGGACTCGGCGTGGGCGCGTGGGGCGGGGCGCGACGTGGGGCGCGACGTGGGGCGCGTGCTGGTGCACTGGCCGTTCTCCGGCGATGAGACCGCGGTCGCCGACGGAGTGACCGCGTTCGGCCTGCGCGAGGCGACGCTCGTGGCGCCGTTGATCCGGCTCTCGATCGACACGACCGGTCGGTCGCGCGTCGTCGCACGATGGCGTGACGGCGCGGTGGCCGTCGTCGAGTCGCCTCTGGGCGAAGGATGCGTGCGACGCGTGGGCGTCGGGATCGCGCTTGCGGGCGACATCACGTTGCGCGCGCCGTTCGAGCGATTCCTCGCGGAGATCGTCGAGCCCTGCGGCGGTGCGCGAGGAGCGGCGGTCAGTGACTCGGTCGCGCAGCGTTTCGCGCAGCGTTTCGCGCGGCGTTTCGCGGGGGGAACGCAGGCGGTGAGCGCGAGCCGACTCGCCGCGGGCGCGAGTGCGGATCCCGGCATCGCCGCGCTGCTGCTCGCGCTCGCACTCGCGGCGCTGACCGCGGAATGGATCATCCGGCGCCGAGGTGCCGCATGAGCGGCACGCGCGGTGCGCACGCTCGCCTCGCGCGCGCGCGGCGGGCGCTCGGGTTAGCCGTCGCCGGCCGAGGCGCCGCGTTCGCCGTGGCGACCACGCTCGGCCTGCTCGTCGTCGGAGCGATCGTCGACTCATTCGTCGTCCTGCCGATGCCGGCGCGACGCGCGCTGCTGCCGCTCGCGCTCGCATCGGGCGCCCTCGTGCTGCTGGCGCAGTTCCTGCAGCGGATCAGGCCCGCGTGGCGCGCGAGTGACGAAGCCGTGGCGCTGTGGTTCGAACGGCGATTGCCGTCACTGCACTACGCGCTCGTGACGGTGGTCGATCCGCACGTCACCACGGTGCAGCCGGCGCTCGAGCGCACGGTGGAGTCTGCGCCGCTGGAGTCCGAGGTGTCGCGCGCCTCGCGCGCCATCCTGCTGCGTCCCGTCGTCGCGGTACTCGTCGCGGTACTCGTCGCGCTGGCGTTGCTCGCCGTCGCGCCGGACGGTGCAGTCGCTCGCGTGACCGCCCCGCGCGCCGGCGACGCGCTCGTGCGCGCTGGATCCGACGCACGCGCCGAGAGTGACCCGCTCGCGACGATCGTGGTGCGCGTCGTGCCCCCGGCCTACACCGGCCTCGGCGTCGCGGCGATCGATGACCCGTCCTCGGTGGCCGCCCTTGCCGGCAGTCGCATCGTCGTCGAGGGACGCGGGCGAGGCGTCACCGCGGAGCTCGACTCGACGCGTCTCGTGCGCACCGAGCGCGACGGAGTCTGGCGGATCGCGTTCGCCGTGCCGGCACGCGCGTCCGGCGTGCGATTGCGCTCCGCTGCGCGCGAACGTGTGCTCGTCGTCGAACCGTATGCCGACTCGGTGCCGACGGTCCGACTCGACCAGCCGACTCGCGACTCGGTGCTGCGCGCAGCGAAGGGCACGCTCACGCTGCGCGCCGAGCTGCGCGACGACCACGGGCTCGCCGAGGCCGCCTTCGAGTACATCGTGAGCTCCGGCGCGGGCGAGACCTTCGCCTTCCGCAGCGGTCGCGTTGCCGCACGGGGATTCGCAGCAGGCGTTCGGGAAGGACGGATCGAAGGCACGCTCGTGCTCGACACGCTCAAGCTCGGGCCCGGCGACCTGATCCATCTCCGCGCGCTCGCCCGCGACCTCAACGACGCGACCGGACCGGGGCAGGGGGCGTCGGAGACGCGCACGATCCGCATCGCCCGCAACGACGAGTACGACTCGGTAAGCGTCGATCCGATGCCGCCGACCGAGCCGGAGAAGAACGCGCTCTCGCAGCGCATGCTGCTGCAGCTGACCACCGAACTGCGCGGTCGCGCGTCGCGCATCGGCATACCGGCGGTGCAGCGCGAGTCGCGGCGCCTCGCGGTGGAGCAGGCGAAGCTCCGGCGGCGCGTCGGCGAGATCGTGTTCGAGCGGCTCAGCGAGGACAAGGGT
>JAYTNC010000378.1:0-1665 GCA_043748515.1 Gemmatimonadota bacterium
GGGGGGGGGGGGGGGGGGGGGGGGGGGCCGCCGCGCCCCCCCCCGCCTCGTTTATTATCCTCGTTGTGTTCCCTCTCCTTGACCCCTCCCGGCGTTCGATCGTCGGTCACCGCGGCAACCGCGCGCATGCACCCGAGGACACCCTCGTCTCCTTCGCGCAGGCCGCCGGGCTAGGCGTCGACGCGCTCGAGATGGACCTCCATCTCTCGCGCGACGGCATTCCCGTGGTGATCCACGACCCCACGCTCGACCGCACGACCGACGCCTCGGGGCTCGTGGCCGGGCGCACGGTCGCGGAGCTCGCGCGCGTCGACGCCGGGTCCCGCTTCTCGCTCGACGGCGGCCGCACACGGCCCTACCGAGGCCTCGGCATCGGTGTTCCGACGCTCGAGGAGGTGCTCGCGACCTACCCGACGATGCCGTTGATCCTCGAGATCAAGGCGATCGAGGCCGCGCGCCCCGTGCTGGCCCTGCTCGACCGCATGAACGCCACCGAGCGCGTGCTGATCGGGTCGTTCCACGACGAGGCGCTCGGGCACTTCTCCGGCGCCGGGATCGCCATCGCGGGTGCCACGCGCGCGCTCGCCCGGCTCTACCTTCCTGCTCTGCTCGGCGTCCGCCGCGCCTCCCTCCCCTTCCAGGCCATGTGCATCCCACGGTTCTTTCGCGGGCTCCCGCTCCCCGTCTCCGGCTTCGCGCGGCTCATGGCCGCGAGCGGCGGCCCCGTCCATGTCTGGACCGTGAATGACCGCGCCGAGGCGCGTGCGCTCTGGCAGGCGGGTGTCTCGGGCATCATCAGCGACGACCCGGCCGCGATGATCGCCGAGCGGGGCTTGCTCCGATGAGCGCGCCGGCGACCAAGACGGTGAAGAAGAAGACCGACTACAAGGCGGCGATCGCCGAGACGAAGAAGCTGATGTGGCAGCATCGGCGCTCGCTCGGGATCGGGTTCGCGCTGATGCTCGTCAACCGCTTCGCCGGGCTCGTGCTGCCGGGCAGCGTGAAGTTCATCATCGACGAGGTGCTCACCAAGGGCCGCCTCGAGCTGCTGACGCCGATCGCGATCGCAGCCGGCATCGCAACGCTGCTGCAGGCCTCGAGCTCGTTCGCGCTCTCGCAGGTGATCTCCGTCGCCGCGCAGCGCGCGATCACCGACCTGCGCCGCCGCGTGCAGGCGCGCATCCTCCGCCTGCCGGTGAGCTTCTTCGACTCGACCCAGAGCGGCGTGCTGATCAACCGCGTGATGAACGACGCCGAGGGGATCCGCAACCTGATCGGCACGGGGATCATCCAGCTCGTGGGCGGCATGCTCACGGCGGTGATCGCGCTCGGCTACCTGTTCTGGCTCAACTGGTTCCTCACCACGATGACGCTCGTCTTCCTCGCGATCTTCGGCGGCGTGATGGCGTACGCCTTCGCGAAGCTGCGGCCGATCTTCCGCGAGCGTTCGAAGATCCAGGCCGAGGTCTCGGGCCGGCTCGGCCAGGCGATGGGCGGCGCGCGCGTGGTGAAGGTCTACACCGCGGAGAAGCGCGAGGAGATCGTCTTCACCAAGGGCGCGCACCAGCTCTTCCGCAACGTCGCGAGCACGATCACCGGCACGAGCGCGATCGCGGCGATCTCCACCGTGATCATCGGCGCGGTCGGCGTGCTGATCCTCACCGT
>JAYTNC010000379.1:0-7572 GCA_043748515.1 Gemmatimonadota bacterium
GCGCGCTGGACTTCAGTGCGGCGGTCCCCATGAGCTCCTCCGTCCTACGTGGAGTTCGGTGGCCATTCCCCGATTGATATGGAAGCAGGGGCCGTGCCAGTTCACGGATCGCTGTAACTCGTTTAAAATCAACACTTTAATCTGTTATTAATCCTGCATTGTGTCCGGGATTTCGGAGAATCTCGTCCTTTATATGGGACGAAGAGCGCTCTCGCGGACTCAGCTCCGGAATCCCGCCGCATACAGGATCCCGATGATCGTCTTCGCATCCGAGATCTCCCCCGACTCGATCTTCCGAAGCACGTCGGCCAACGGCAGCGCCACCACTTCTATGAACTCGTCGGCCTCGAGCCGAGCTTCACCGCGCACGAGTCCGGTGGCCATGAAGATGTGGATCTTCTCGTCCGTGAACCCCGGCGTCGTCCACATGGTCGTCAGCGGGACGATCGCCTCGGCAGTGCAGCCGGTCTCCTCCAGCAACTCGCGGTGTGCACACGCGAGCGGCGCTTCACCCGGTTCCAGCCGGCCGGCCGGGATCTCCCAGAGCTTCCCGCCCGTGGCGTACCGATACTGATGGATCATCAACACCTGCGGATCGCGGCCGATCGGATCGCTCAGGAACGGCACCACCGCCGCCGCGCCGGGATGATGGATCAGCACCTGCTCGCCGATCGTCCCGTCGGGATATCGCACCTGGTCCAGGTGCGCGTCGAGGAATCGGTGTTGCCAGATGCGCGCACCGTCCACGCGCCCGACGCCATCCTGCTGGATCTCGTCGCTCATGTGGTCTCCGCAGGGTCATGCTCGCTCGCGTGCCGTTCGACCGCACCGAGCCCGAGCGCCGCGAGCGGGGCCTCGATCACCGTCGGATCACCGACGGCGAGCACCAACAACCGCTCCGGGTCCAGGTGCGCCCGCGCGGCCGCGTGCACCTCGGTAGGCGTGATCGCCCGGATGCGATCGCGATACGTCGCGAACCAATCGTCTGGCAATCCGAACATCGTCGCCCCCGCGAGTGCCCCCGCCACCGCCGACGTGCTCTCGTATCGGATCGGGAACACACCCGCGAGATAGTCGGTCGCGAGCGCGACCTCGGTAGCCTCCGGAGGCGCGGCACGCTGGCCGTCGATCTCGCGAAGGATCTCCTCCACCGCGCGCGCCGTCACCTCGCTCTTCACCGCAGTGCTCACCACGAACGGCCCCGCTCCACGGCGCCAGTCGAACCCCGACGAAGCGCCGTAGGTGAACGCGTGCCTTTCACGCAGGTTCAGGTTGATGCGCGACGAGAAGAGCCCGCCAAGGATCGCGTTCATCACCACGATCGCGAGATGATCGGGATGCGAACGCGGCACGCCCACGTGCCCGACCCGCAGTTCCGATTGCGGGGCGTCGGCCTTCTCCACGACGATCACGCGCTTCTGCCCACCCTGCGCGGGCGCATGCGCGGGCGCATACTCGGACGCCGCAGGCGCCGCGAGCGCCGAGCCGACCCAACTGCCGAACCGCTGCTCGGCCAGCCGCCGCGCGTCATCGACTGCGATGTCGCCCACGAGCAGCAGCGTCGTCGTCCGCGGACCGTAGTGTTGCGCGTAGAACGCGCGCACGGTCTCGGCATCGAGCCGCGCGACGCTCTGCGCCGTGCCCGCACCCGAGCGCGCGTAGCGATTCGCGCCCGGATAGACGAAGCCGGCGAAGCGTTCGTCGGCGAGGCCGCGAGGCTCTGCCAGCTGCTGCGTGATATCCGCGAGACGCTCGTCGCGTCGCCGTGCGACATCGGACTCGGGGAACCTCGCTCCGCGCAGCACCGTCGCGAAGAGGGCGAGCGCCTCTTCCAGCCGGGAACGCGTCACGGTGAGGCGCGCCACGCTCGAGTCCCAGTCGGCCGAGGCGTCGAAGGCGGTGCCCAGCGCCTCGAAGCGCGCGGTGATCTCCGCGCCATCGAGAGCGTCGGCTCCCTCGGCCAGCGCGCGCGCGAGGAGCGCGGCCACTCCTTCACTGCCCGGCGCTTCGTTCGCGGCGCCCGCATCGACCAGCGCAAGAACGGTCACGAGCGGGAGTCGCGGCATCGGCGCGACGACGAGGCGCATCCCGTTCGCCAGCGTGGAGCGATGCACCTCGGGGAACTCGTACGGGCGCGGCGCGCCCGCGATCGGACGCGGCGGGAGACCAACGAACGCGCTCATGCGGCCTCCGCTTGCGCCTGCGGCACATAGACGAGCGACGCCCGATTGTCCGCGCCGAGGAAGGCGCGGGCGAACGCACCCATGGCGTCGACCGTGACGGCGGCGTGGCGCTCGGGTTCTTCGTTCACGAGCGAGGGATCGCCCTTATAAGTAGCGAATTGCGACAATTTGTCGGCGCGCGCCCCGGCCGACTGCAGCCCCGCGATCCACGACGTCTCCAGCAGCGCAAGCGCGCGCGCCCGTTCCGCCGCGGTCACGCCGCCGGCGATCAGCCGGTCGATCTCGGCGACTACCTCGGCCTCGAGCCGCTCCGCGCTCACGCCGGGTCGCGCCGTGACGTCGACGATCAGCAGGTCGCTGCCCTTGGCGAGGTCGAACGTGTATGCCCCCGCATCCGACGCCACTTGCAACTCGCGCACCAGACGCTTGGGCAGCCGGCTCCCTTCACCCAGGCCCATGACGGCACCGAGCATGCTCGCCGCATACCAGTCGCCCTGCCCTGCCGGCGGCACGCGGAACGCGAGGAAGAGTCGCGGCGCGACCACCGCGTCCGGCACGACCTCGCGGCGCCAGGCGCCGAACGTCGGCGGCAGCGACATGTCGGGCAGCGCGGGGCGACCGGTCCCGCGCGGGATCGCGCCGAAGTGGCGCTCGACCATCGTGCGCGCGGCCGCCGCGTCGAAGTCGCCCGCGACCGTGAGCACCGCGTTGTCCGGCGTGTAATACGTGCGGAAGAACTCGGCAACATCCTCGAGGCTGGCCTCGCTCAGGTGCTCCATCGACCCGATCAGCGAATGGTGGAACGGATGCTCCGGCGGGAAGCAGAGTGCCGGCAGGCGCTCCCACCAGGTGCCGTACGGCTGATTGTCCACCGACCACCGACGCTCGTTCTTCACGACGTCGCGCTGGGTGTCCAGCTTCTCCTGCGTCATCGCCGGGAGCAGGCGCGCCATGCGGTCCGCCTCGAGCCAGAGCGCGAGCTCGAGCTGGTGCGACGGCATCGTCTCGTAGTAGTTGGTCCGGTCGAGCCAGGTCGACCCGTTGAGCGTCCCGCCGGCGCGCTGCACCAGTTCGAAGTGCTCGTTCGCCGCCACCTGCGCGCTCCCCTGGAAGAGCATGTGCTCGAACAGGTGCGCGAAACCGGTGCGCCCGGCGCGTTCATTCGCCGAGCCCACGTGATACCACAGATTCACCGCCACGACGGGCGTCGCATGATCCTGCGACAGCACCACGCGCAGTCCGTTCGACAGGACGTACGTCTCGACCGGGATCCGCATCTCGCTCCTTGGGTTCCGCTGGGGGCGCCACGTCAGCGCGGCACCACGATCACCACTCCAACACCAACGCGGCCGGCGCCTTCACCGATTCCGCGAGGAAGTAACCGGGCTGCCGCACGAGGCGTCCCCACGCATCGTCCGCGCGCGTCGGCGAGGTCCGCACCGCGAGACCGTTGCGGCGCGCGACCACCGACGCGCGGAATAGATGGAACGGATCCGAGACGAGGATCACGCGCTGGAGTCCGCGCGCCTCGAGCAGCTGCGCGACCGCGTGCAACGACTGCTGCGTGGTGCGCCCGTCGTTCTCCAGCAGGATCGCCGAATCGGGGACGCCGGCGCGCATCACGTACGTCCGGCTCACCGCCGCCTCGCTCGCCGTGTCGCCCTCGGCGATCCCGCCCGTGAGCACGAGGCGGGGTGCAAAGCCCTGCGCGAAGAGCGAGACCGCGTGGTCGAGCCGCGCGCGCAGCACCGGAGAGGGACGGCCGCGATACTGCGCCGCGCCGAGCACCACGATCGCGTCCGCGCGCGCGGCGCCGTCGTGCGACGCGATCCAGAACACGCTCACCGCCGACCCGAGCCAGAGCGCGACGACCACGCAGAGGAGCGCGACGACCACGCGACGACGACGGGACCACAGGGGGGACGCGACCATCGGGGGAAGCTACCGGGCCGCAGGACGCGGCGGTACGGTCAGCGGCCGAGCGCGAGCAGCGCGAGCGCGAACGCGTCGAGGTCGGCCTCGAGCGCGGCGGCCGGCACGCCGTCGCGCGTCGCCGCCGCCGCGAGGCCATCGAGTTGCCGGAGGAGCAGCCGGCCGATGAACGCGGCCGGCACCCGCGGCGTGAGCTGCAAACCCCCCAGGATCGCCGTCGCGAGCGCGGTCGCCGCGCCTTCGCGCTCCGCGCGCATCGGTGACATCGGCACGGCATCCACGTCCGCCTCGAGCGCGAGTGCCGAGAGGAGCACCAGCTCGCCATGGATCGCCTCGTCACGGGCGAGCGCACGCCACGCGCTCATCGCGTCCATCGCCGCCGCGGCGGCGCGCAGGCGCGCGGCGCTCGCCTGTCCGAGCGCGGCGAGCACCGCGTCGAGCAGCGCCGCCTTTCCACTGAAGTGATACAGCAGCAGCGCCTTGCTCACGCCCGCCGCCTGCGCGATCCCCTGCAGACTCAGTGCGCCGACGCCCTGCGCGGCACCGAGGGTGATCGCGGCGCGTGTGATCCGCTGCCCGGTATCAGCGCGTGACACTGCTGCCGGCCTCCGGCGTCTCCGCACGGATCCCCTTGGCCGCGAGCGTCTCGACGAACGCGTCCTGCGCCTCACGTTCCCCGTGCACGAGGAACAGGCCCGAGAACCTCGGCGAACTCTTCCGCACCGCCTGCAGCCAGTCCTGCAGTTCGGTGCGGTCCGCATGCGCGCTGTAGCCGGAAAGCACCTCGACCCGCGCGCGGAGCGGCATCTCCTCGCCGAACACCTTGATCAGCGGCCGCTGCTCCACGATCCGCCGGCCCAGCGTGTGCTCCGCCTGGAAGCCGACGATCAGGATCGTCGTCCGCGGATCGCCCGCGCTGTGCGCGAGATGGTGCAGGATCCGGCCCGACTCCACCATCCCCGAGGCCGCGATCACGATCATGGGGCCGTTGCTGTTCATCAGCGCCTTCGACTGCGCCACGTCGGGCGTGAATCGCAGCTGGTCGAACTCGAAGAGTTCGGTGAGATCGCCCGCGTGGTCCCGCACCATCGATTCGCTCTGGTCGAAGTCCCCGGTGTTGTCGCGGAAGACGTCGGTCGCCTTCGTCGCGAGCGGACTGTCGATCACGATCGGCACCCGCGGGATGCGCCCCTGAAGCGTGAGCTGGTGCAGGTCGTAGACCAGCTCCTGCGTGCGCCCCACCGCGAAGGCCGGGATCAACACCCGCCCGCCGCGCGCGACCGTCTCGGTGATGATGCGGGCGAGATCGTCGCGCGCACCCTCCACGCTCGTGTGATCGCGATTGCCGTACGTCGACTCCATGATCAACCAGTCGACGTCGGTCAGCGGCTCGGGGTCGCGGATGATCGGCAATCCCGAACGGCCGATGTCGCCGCTGAAGCCGAGCCGGCGCTTCGCGCTCCCCTCCTCCCACTCCAACACCACGGACGCGGAGCCGAGGATGTGGCCGGCGTCGGAGAACGTCGCCCAGACGCCGGGGACCACCTCGAACCGCTCGTGATACCGGTGCGGGCTCGTCTGCGTGAGCATCGCCGAGACGTCGCGCAGCGCGTAGAGCGGCTCCATTGCCGTCTTCCGGTGCCGCGTGAGGAACTCGGCGTCCTTTTCCTGGATGTGCGCGCTGTCGGCGAGCATCACTTCGCAGAGATCACGCGTCGCCGTCGTCGAGTGGATCTGGCCGCGGAATCCTTCCCTCACGAGGAAGGGAAGCCGTCCCGCGTGGTCGATGTGCGCGTGCGACAGCACGACCGCGTCCAGGCGGTCCACGGCGTAGGGCAGTTTGCGGTTCTTCTCCTGCACCTCCGACCGGCGTCCCTGGAACAGGCCGCAGTCGAGGAGGATCGCACGACCGTTCACATGCACGAGATGCGCCGAGCCGGTGACCTCACGGGCCGCACCGAGGAACTGGATCTTCATAGGGAGTCGGCGGGGCGCTCAGCGCTCCGGGTCGGCCTCGCGCGCGAAGACGACGGTGAGGCGCGCGCCGTCCTGCGTCATCATGGTCGGGGTCCAGCCCCCGCGGCTGCGCTCGTTGAGCAGATCCGTCAGCGCGTCCTCGTCCTCGCGCTGGTGGCGCGCGAGCCGGAGGATCACCGCCTGATATTCTTTCATGTCGTCGAAGATAGTAGCTTAGCGCGCATGCTGACCACCCCTGCGCTCCCCGGACTCACCGTCGTCTCGCATCCGCTCGTGCAGCACAAGATCGCCCTGCTGCGCGACCAGGCGACGCCCAAGAAGATCTTCAAGGAGCTCGTCGACGAGATCGCGATGCTCATGGCGTACGAGGCCACCGCCGATCTCGCGCTCGAGCCGGTCGAGGTCGACACGCCGCTCGAGACGACCACCGGACAGCGCGTCGCCGGCAAGAAGCTCACGCTCGTGCCGATCCTCCGCGCGGGGCTCGGCATGGTCGAGGGCATCCTCAAGCTCGTGCCGTCGGCGCGCGTCGGACACATCGGGCTCTACCGCGATCACGACACGCTCAAGCCCGTCGACTACTACTTCAAGATCCCGGCCGACGGCGCCGAGCGCGACTTCTACCTGCTCGATCCGATGCTCGCCACCGGCGGAAGCGCCACGAGCGCGGTCGCGTCGCTCAAGCGGGCGGGCGCGGTGCGCATCAAGTTCCTCTGCCTCGTCGCCGCCCCCGAAGGCGTGAAGCGTCTGCACGACGCACACCCCGACGTCCAGATCTTCACTGCGGCGCTCGACCGTGAACTCAATGAGCATGGTTACATCCTCCCGGGACTCGGCGACGCGGGCGACCGACTCTTCGGCACGCGTTGAGCGCAGCGGACCATCGGCCGCCCCTCGCGATCGGTCGCGATCGGTCGCGACGTGGTTTGTTCGCTTTCACGTCCTCTTGTCCGGAATCACGACGTCCTGTATCGTTCGCCCCGTGACTATCCGACTCCGTTGATCTCAGCACGCTTCTTCCCCGCCGAATGCTGATCAACCTGCTGCCTGACTTCCTCGCCGTCCTCCAGGGCGCCGATCCGGTCGCAGCCTACCAACGCTATTTCGAGACGCATCGCGCCCTCCTTGGCGCGTACTGGCACAACTACGTCGTCGAGCCGACCGGACCGCACTTCAGCGAGGTCGTGCGCGAGACCGTCCGCGCCGACCGCACCGACCTGCGCGCGATGCTCGAGCGCACCGACGTCGTCGCGCTCGCACGCCACGCCGAAGCCGCCTGCACCGAGCTCTTCGAAGTCGACTCCGACATCGACGTCGTGCTCATGGTCGGGGTCGGCGCGGCCAACGCCGGCGAACTCGTCGTCAACGGGCGCGGCGTCGCATTCGTCTGTCTCGAGCATTTCACGAGCGTCGCCAATCCCGCCACGCGCGGGCTCGGGCTCGACCCCGAGCTCATTCCGATGTGGCTCGCGCACGAGAT
>JAYTNC010000380.1:0-1586 GCA_043748515.1 Gemmatimonadota bacterium
ACGGACTCGCTCAAGCCGCTGCGCCTCGCCAGTCAGAGCGCACTCTCGGCGCGCCTCGGGCGACCGGTCGCGCCAGCGCTGCTGGTCATGACCGCCGATTCCACCAGGCCGGCAGGCTCGGTGCCCCGCCGCCTCGGCGTGCCCGAGCTGAGCGCCGGAACGCACAAGTCCTATGCGATCCAATGGTTCGCGTTCGCGTTGATCGCGCTCGTCGGCGGCGTGCTGCTCTTCCGCCGCGGCATTGTCGCCGACAGTACACCCACGTAGGTATCAGTCACGCTGCGGGAAGCCCTGCGACCCGCCACTGTCGGACCCATAGCCACTGGAGGCCTCAATGGCCGAGATCCCGCACACCGCTCACGCTTCCGAGCAGGAAGCCCGCGACGTCGCCGAGGACGCGCGCGAGTCCACGTGGGAGCACCCGAGTTTCGTCAAGGAACTCTTCCTGGGTCGCTTCCGCTTCGACCTGGTCCATCCGCACCCCGTCGAGGACCCCGCCGCGGAAAACGCCGCGAAACCGTTCCTCGCGACGCTCAAGAAGTTCCTCGAGCGCTACGACGCCGATCTGGTCGACCGCACCGGCGACATTCCAGAAGCCTACGTGCAGGAACTGCGCGAGATGGGCGCCTTCGGGATCAAGATCCCCACCGAATACGGTGGACTCGGTCTCTCGCAGACCGCGTACGTGAGGGCGATGGAGCTCGTCACGTCCAAGTGCGGTTCGCTCTGTGCGCTGCTCTCGGCGAGTCAGTCGATCGGCGTGCCGCAGCCGCTCAAGCTCTTCGGGACCGAGGCACAGAAGAAGAAGTTCTTCCCGCAGATCGCCAAGGGCGGGATCACCGCCTTCGCGCTCACCGAGGTGAACGCCGGCTCCGATCCGGCGAACATGACCACGGCGGCGGTGCCGAGCGAGGACGGGGCGCACTGGACGATCGACGGCGAGAAGCTCTGGTGCACCAACGGCACGCGCGCGGATCTCTTCGTCGTGATGGCGCGCACGCCCGACCGCGTGGTGAACGGCAAGCTGCGCAAGAAGCAGATCACGGCGTTCATCGTCGACGCGAAGACGCCGGGCATCTCGGTCAAGCACCGCTGTCGCTTCATGGGACTGAAGGCGATCGAGAACGGGTGGATGTCGTTCAAGGACGTGAAGGTGCCCGCCGAGAACATCCTGTGGGGCGAGGGGAAGGGGCTGAAGCTCGCGCTGATCACGCTCAACACGGGGCGGCTCACCATCCCCGCGTCGGTGGCCGGCGCGACGAAGGCGCTGCTGCGCGGTGTGCGCGCGTGGGCGGCGGAGCGCGTGCAGTGGGGCCAGCCGATCGCCAAGCACGACGCGATCGCGCAGAAGATCGCCCGGCTCGCGGCGAACACCTTCGCGATGGAGTCGGTCGCGTTCATGTCGACGGCGCTCTACGAGCGCGGCGGCACCGACATCCGGCTCGAGGCGGCGATCGCGAAGCTGTTCAACACCGAACTCGCGTGGAAGTCGGTGGACGATGCGCTGCAGATCCGCGGCGGCCGCGGCTACGAGACCGCCGACTCGCTCCGCGCGCGCGGCGACACGCCGCTCCCGATCGAACGCG
>JAYTNC010000381.1:0-5248 GCA_043748515.1 Gemmatimonadota bacterium
CTGGAACACCTGCACGCGATCGTTCGTGCGATCGGCGATGTAGATGTAGTCGTGCTCGTCGATGAAGAGGCCGAGCGGCAGGACGAGTTCGCCCTCACCACGCCCCATCTGCCCGAAGGCGAGCAGCAGGCGTCCCTGTTCGTCGAAGATCTGGACGTTGTTGAAGGCCGCGTCGGCGACGTAGAGATGCCCCTCGGAATCGACGGCGATGCCCTTGGGGCGTGCGAACGAGCCTGGAGCGTCACCCTGCCGGCCGATCGCGCGCACGAACGTCCCGGCTCGGTCGAATGCCTGCACGCGGAAGTTGAGCGCGTCGCTCACGTAGAGCGTCCCGGTCGGAGAGACCGCGAGAAAGGACGGATAACGGAACTCACCGGTCGCTGCCCCACGATTCTCGACGAGATCACGCGGCTCGTTGCTGCGGTTCGCCGAATGCCCGAGCGCGGACCGCGTCGCGAGATCCGCCTCGGCGAGATCGTGCGACGAGGCGAGCGTGCCGAGGGTCCGCTGCTTCGCCTTGATGTCGCCCTCGTCCCGGCCGATGCGGCGTAACAACGCGCCGTCGGAGAGCCGGAACACGATCACTTGGTGCATATAGCTGTCGGCGACGTAGACCAGCCCCGCCGCCGCGTCGACCGCGACATCCACCGGATTCAGGAAGACCGACGGGCCGCCATACGTCCGCAGCACCGCACCGGCGGGGTTGAATGCGACGACGCGCTTGGCGCCCTGGTCCGCCACGAACACGTTGCCGACCGCATCGACACCGAGGCCCATCGGCTTGACGAGTCGCCCGCGCCCGGGTCCGGTCTCTCCGAGGAAGGTCGCCGTGTGCGTGCGTGGATCGAGCACGAGAACCTGCGACCGTGCGCCGTCGGAGACGTAGACGCGCCGGTCCGGCGAGACGACCAGGTCATACGGCCGCTTCACCGGCGTGGCCGCTGTCGTCGAGCCTTCGACCATCGAACGGAACCGCGACCAACCGGATTCGCGACGTCCGATGTCGCGCTCCGACGCCAGGAAGGCGCGATACGCGATCCGGGCCGGTTCGTCGGCGGCGTTCGGCCACACGATCGTCCGGCTCGCCGGCGTTCCGATCACCTTGGGCGTCTCGCAGCAGGGTGCCTTGCCCTGCGCGCCCGCCGTCGCTGATGCCAGCGCGACGAGCGCGAACAGACCGAGTAGCCGATGACGAGCGTCCATGGGATCGGGGCCGGTGAGAGTCGGGTCTGCTACTTGGTCACGATGATCTGACCCGTCATGCCCATCGCCGCATGCGGCGTGCAGATGTAGTCGTAGGTGCCAACGGCGAAACGAGCGTCGATGGTGAACTCATGCACCTGCTCCACCGTCATCAGGTATGGGCCGACCATGAGCTCGCCGAGGTTGGCGCCGGCCGGGACCGTCTTGAACTCGACGTTATGCACGTTGGCCTTGACCTGCGTGAAGCGGACCACGTCGCCCGCCTTGACAGTGATCTTCGCGGGCGTGAACGCGAACTGGGTCGGACTGACCTCGACCATCTTGACCTCGATCACCTTGCCGGTCGGAGGGACCGACGCGCTGGTGAACGGTGCGGCGGCGATGGTGGCGGCGGCGGTAAGGGCGAGAAGCGCGGAGCGGATCACGGAAGACCTCCAAGAGGGAATCGATTGATCGAGAAAGCTGCTGGTTGGTGTGCGACGCTCGTCCGGCCGCGTCACATCATCCACTAGGTGCAACTACCATGCCCGTCTGTCACGTCACTCACCCGATGTGCAACTGCTTGTCAGGCATAACTTTGCGACATGTGAAATATACGAGAGTCGTGGTGATCTCGTATTGGGTGGGACTCCCGGCGCCTCACCTGGGACCCCCGACGCCCCATACCGGATTAGAACGCCACGTCGAGCCTCGCCGTCAGCGCCGAGCGTCGCGGCTGGCCGCTGGCTCGCGTCGATCGCTCGCGCGCGTACGCTTCGCCCTCGAGGATCAACCGCACGTTCTGCCTGACGAGGGCGATCACTCCGGGCGCAACGAGCAGGCGGTCCTCTCCGCCCTGGACGAAGCCCAGCCGCCGTGCATCCGCGGACGACGTGGTGAAGTGCTCCGCCTTGACCGATCCAATGAGCCAGGGCCAGATCATCCATTCCGTGCGCCCGAAGAGACTCCGCATGTCGGCGGCCGCGCCCAGTCCCCACGGATCCTCATCACGGCGCGCCACGACCCCCACACCGACGTCGAGGCGGTCATACACGACGCGCAGGGCGGCGCCGAACGCCCGATACCGATCGGCCGCACCGAGCGCACCCGGCTCCTCGCCGACGTATCCGAAGTGCTCGAGGGTCAGGCTGCGATCGAAGGTCTGGCCGTCACCACCCGGCGGTGGCACATCGCCGGCGTCGTACGCGCCGTCCAGGCGCAGGCCGCCCCACTTGTGACGGATCTTGTAGTACAGGTCCTTGCGGCCGTTGTTGTCCAACTCGCCGTCGCTCGCCCCCTGGGCGATGCCGACGCCGTAGTGGGTGCGGCCGCCAAGCACGCCGTTCATCTCGAAGCCCGAGACCGCACCGCCCAGTCGCGCGCCGTTGGGTGACGCGAGCGGTGCGCTCCCGTCGCCCACGGCCGGACGCACGTCATCGACGCGGTAGGACTGCCAACCGAACGTGAGCACGGCGGCGCGATCCACCTGCCGGTCCGCGAAGGCGAACAGGTACGGATTCAGTCGACCGAGCCAGAGGTTGAATGCACCGTGCGGCAACGTCGGGACGATGTCGAGGAAGGCGATCTTCGCCTGCGCGATCTCGAGCGGCTCGCCCGGTGAGACGCCGAGCTCGGCGAATATCGCGATCCCGTCACCGAGCGACGCCCCGCCGAGCAAGTAGATCTCGTGCGGGAGCTTGAAGTGCACACCCGCCGGCGCGCGACTCGCCGAGTTCGCGACGACGTCGGCCTGCACGCGCAGCGAGATCGGCGCCGTGGACGTGATCTCGCCGGGCCAGATCCCACGCGGCCAGAGATCGCGCCACGCGTCGTCGCCCAACGGGAGCGGACGGTCCCGCGCCGCTGCCTCGTCGAACTGCGGCAGGCGGTAGCCGTGCAGTCGGAAGGCCTCACCCACGGCATTGAGCTTCGGTGCCGCGGTGTGGCAACTCGAGCAGGTCGTGCGGTACCGCCTCGCGAAGGCGGGGATGGCGTGCGCGGCCTCGACCCTCACGCTGGCGGACAGTGCCACGATCACGCCGCTGTACGCGATGATCCGCGCAGTCACGCGCCGGCTCGACCCTGCGGGAGCGTTCGCACGCGCGCGATTCATCGCCGGTCTCCTGTCGGCGCGCCGGCCGACCCATTGGACCTCGGACTCGCCGAGCGACGCTTGGGCGTCCGGCGTTTGGAGGGATCGATCACCACGCGTGCCGATGTCGTCTCTCCCGCGGTCATCGTGATCGTGGTCTCGGACGCGGGCAATCGCCTGTGCCAGGTCTGCATCCGGTACGATCCGGGGGGGATCGTGTCGAACGCGAAGCGTCCGCTGCTGTCCGTGACCGCGCGATACGGTGCCGCCGCGACCAGCACGTTCGCCACCATCTCGGGATGCAGGTGGCACAGCACCAGGTACGCACCGATGGCCGTCAGCGTGACATCGCGGGACTCGCCCGTGGAATACGTGCCGAGATCGGTCCGAGTGCGAGCCTCGTCGACGATGAAGATGTTGTGCAGGACGGGATCGCTGTTCGGGAATGAGATCACCGATCCCGGCCAGACGGCAATGGTGGGCGGCAGGAACTGCAGCCCACGCTGGTCGATCTGTGCCGCCGCCGGAGCGGCGGACACCGGCGACCAGGCCGCCGCGAGCGGCGTGAGCAGCACCACGACGTTGTCCGCGCGACCCCCGCGCACCGCCACCAGGCCCTGCACCCGGGCCTGACCGATCGAGCCCTTGGTCGGGACGGGCGCCTGCGCGCGAAGTATCCCCGTCGCGGGGAGCGCGCCCAGCAGGAAGGCGAGGCGCACGAAGCGCACGAAGCGCACGAAGCGCGTCCGCATCGCTCGCGTCATGATCCTGCTCCAGCGTCCCTGGCGGCGGCGTCCGCCTCGGACGTCGTGTCGTCGGGCTCCGCGATCCACCGATGGAACGTGCGCCGATTCACTCCGGCCGCTTCGGCCGCCCGCGACACATTGCCGCCGTGCGTCCCGAGCATCCGTTGCACGTATCCCGCCCTGAACGCGCGTGCCGCGCGCTCCCGTGCGACCTCGTACGGCTCAGGCCACGCCCCCGCGGCCGAGGGAACTTGTGTCGCCCCCTGCTGCACGATCGCCGGAAGATCCTCGGGGCCGATATGGCCGTCCGAGTCGAGCACGACGAGTCGTTGCGCGAGGTTGCGCAGTTCCCGGACGTTGCCCGGCCACGGATACCGCTCGAGGAGCCGCCACGCTTCCGCGTCGATCCGCGGGGGCCGGCGCTTCGCGAGCGACGAGTACTCCGCGATGAACGTATTGAGCAGGATCACGACATCCTCGGCGCGTTCACGAAGCGCTGGCAGGTGGAGCGCCACCACATTCAGCCGGTAGTAGAGATCCTCGCGGAACGTGCCGGCGGCCACCATGGCCTCGAGGTCCCGGTTGGTCGCGGCGATCACGCGGATGTCCAGATCGATCAGCCGGGAGTCGCCCAGCTGGCGCATCTGTCGCTGTTCGAGCATCCGCAGGAGTTTCGCCTGCAAGGACAGCGGGAGTTCGCCGACCTCGTCGAGGAAGACGGTGCCGCCCTGCGCGAGCGCCAACAGGCCCTCGCGCTGCTGGACCGCACCGGTGAAGGCCCCTCGGGTGTGACCGAAGAGCTCCGACTCGAGCAGTCCCTCGGGCATCGCCGCGCAATCCACCGGCACGAACGGCCGGTCGTGCCGTGGCGAGCGCGCATGGACGAATCGCGCGACGAGTTCCTTTCCCGTCCCGCTCTCGCCGGTGAGAAGAATCGTCGCGTCGCTCGAACGCAGGTTCTCGATGAGTCCGAATATGCGCGCCATCGCGGACGATCGCCCGATGAGCCCCGAGAAGAAGGTCGGAGCGCCCGTCCCGGCGTACGAATCTTCTTCTGCCGGCCTCACGACGATGATGTACGCGACGCGCCGGTCACAGATCCCGTAGGGATCCGGAACGAAGGGCGCGGCACTTACCGACATCGCCCGCGCCCCGTCGGATCCCTCGACGAACGCGCGCCACCCCTCGCGCCTCTCTCCGGCGGCGAGCGCGGTCCTCATGGAACCCT
>JAYTNC010000382.1:0-3099 GCA_043748515.1 Gemmatimonadota bacterium
GGCGTGACGCTGGTGATGGAGATGCTCAACAGCAAGGTCGACCATCGCGACTATCACGCCGACCGCACCGAGTGGGCCGCGCAGGTCGCGCGCGGACTCGGCACCGAGCGATTCAAGCTGCTCTACGACGTCTACCACATGCAGGTCATGGAAGGCGACGTGGTGCGGACGATCGGGCAGTATGCGCCCTTCATCTCGCACTACCATACGGCCGGAGTGCCGGGGCGGCACGAGTTGGATGACACGCAGGAGCTCAACTACGGGCGCATCGCGCGTGCGATCGCTGCGACCGGGTTCACGGGGTATGTGGCGCACGAGTTCATGCCGACGACCGCGCCGCTCGCCAAGCTGGCGGAGGCGCAGGGGATCTTCGCTGGGACGTGAACTGCTGACTGCGTTCACCACAGAGGCACAGAGGGCACAGAGAACTGCAACCGCCATTCACCACAGGGGGCGCTGAGGACCCAGGGGATCTCGATGCGCACTCGGAGTCCCCTGTGTTCCCTGTGCCCCCTGTGTTGAATGCAGTTGCTCTGCAGTTGCTCTGCAGTTCTCTGTGCCCTCTGTGCCTCTGTGCCTCTGTGGTGACCGCCGTTACGGCAGCGGCGCGCACCCCACCACATTCGCGCACTTGGGATCCAACGGCGCCAACCCGAGCCGCGCGAGTTCCTTGTTCACCGCCGCCAGATCGGTCGTCCACACCTGCTGCAGCCGATCCGTGTAGCCCTTGAGCTCGCGCTCGAGGATCCCATAGATCTCCGGCATGTTCGTCGTCGGCCGCCCGTCACCACGCTCGGCCATCGAGAGCAGGTTCGCGAGGCGGTTGTTCACGCGGATCGGGAAGTTGAGCGGATCCTGCCCGCTCTGGTTCTTCACCTGATAGACGTCGTCCTCCACGTCCGACGCGTTGCGCACGAGCGTCGCGCCCGCGGCGCGCAGGCGACGGTCGGCGGCGCGCTTCTGCCGCTCGTCGAGTTGCGCCTTCACGCGGCGGATCTCGATCACCGCCATGTTGGCCTCGTTCGCCTTGTCGCGCACCATCTTCCCGAACTGGAACTGCGCCTGCAGGTCGGCGTCGGTGACCTCGGGGAGGAATGGATTGCGCTGCACCGTGAGCGGCGCGGTCATCGCCTGACCGTCGGCGACGATCCGCACCGTGTAGCGGCCCGGGGGCACGGCCGGCCCCGCGAGTCCGGCACCCCAGAGGATCATCCCGTCGAAGCCGGTGATCGGCGTCGTGCGGAGATCCCACTCGAAGCGGTTGAACCCCGCGTTCACCGGGATGAATGTCGAGCCGCCGCCGCGACGACGCCCGCCCGTCGCACCCGCGGCCGCCGGCTGTGCGCTCGACGTGTCGTTCTCCCAGCGCCGCAGCACGGCACCGGTGGAGTCGAGCACCTCGAGCGTCGCGCGCCGCGGTGCACTCGCGAAGCGCCAGGTGAGCTGCACCGCCGCGCCCGAACGCACCGCCGTCGGCGGCGTGTAGAGATGCGCGGCCGCCGCGGCCACGGTCGTGTTCACCTGCCGCAGCGGCGCGACGTTGTCGAGCACCCAGAAGCTGCGCCCGTGCGTTCCGATCACCAGTTCATTCCCTTCGACGATCAGGTCCGCGACCGGAATGTCCGGCATGTTGAGGCGCAGCGACTGCCAGTGCGCGCCCTCGTCGTAGGAGATGTAGACGCCGTGCTGGCCGCCGGCGTAGAGCAGCCCGCGGCGATTCTTGTCCTCGCGCACGGTGTGGATGTAGTCGTCGGCGCGGATCCCGTCGACGATCTTCGTCCAGGTGCGGCCGAAATCGGTGGTGCGGAAGATGTACGGCGAGAAGTCGTTGAGCAGCGGCTTGCGCACCGAGACATACGCCGTGCCGTCGTCGAACGCCGAGGCGTCGATCTGACTCACGCGCCCGAAGTCCGGCATCCCGGGCGGCGTGATGTTCGTCCAGTTCTTGCCGCCGTCGCGTGTGACATGCACGAGGCCGTCGTCCGAGCCCACCCAGATCACGTTGACGTCGCGCTTGCCCGGCGCGACCGCGAAGATCGTCCCATAGACCTCGGGTCCGTTCATGTCGCCGGTGATCGGACCGCCGGAGGGGCCCTGCGTCTCCGGCGCGTGCCGCGTGAGATCACCCGAGAGCGCGCTCCAGTTCTGCCCGCCGTCGGTCGTCATCCAGAGACGCTGCGACGACACGTAGAGCCGCTTCGGGTCGATCGGCGAGAAGATGATCGGGAAGGTCCACTGCCACCGTTCCTTGATGTCGCGCGACGGCTCGCCCGAATAGAACCACGGGTACGGGTTCACTTCACGCGAGAGTCCGGTGCGGCGGTTGAACTTGTCGAGATAGCCGCCGTTGTTCGTGCCCGAGTAGAAGAGGTCGGGATCGAGCGGATCGGTGGCGATGTAGCCCGGCTCACCGCCGCCGGCCTGATACGAGAGCGCCATCGCACCCGAGGTCGGATCGCGATAGCCCGCGCCCGGGCCGCCGGTACCCACCGCAGGCGCTGGTGCGCCGAAGCGCGCGCCGCCGCCGAGGTTCCAGTTGTACGGCACGCAGAGCGTGCTGTTGTCCTGCTGCGAACCGCAGACGTGATACGGGATGTGCTTCGTCGTGATGACGTGATACCACTGCGAGGTCGGGAAGTCCTGCTCGGTCCAATTCTGGCCGAGGTCGGTCGACACGGCGCCACCACCGTCGTTCGCGCCCACGAGATGATTCGGATCGGCGGGATCGATCCACAGGTCATGATGGTCGCCATGCGTGCCGTTGCCGATCGACGTCAGCGTCTTGCCCTGGTCGGCCGAACGGAAGAGCGAGGTGTTCTGCGCATAGACCACGTCGGCATTCTGGTGGTCGGCGAAGAGATGCGTGTAATAGAAGGCGCGCTGACGGATCGAACGATTCTCGTTCATGAGCGTCCAGCTCGCGCCGCCGTCGTCGCTCATGAAGAGGCCGCCGTTGTCGTTCTCCACGAGCGCATAGACACGATTCGGGTTCGCTGCCGTGAGCGCGACGCCGATGCGCCCGATCAGACCGGCCGGCAGACCCTTGTTGCGCGTGATCTCCTTCCACGTCTCGCCGCCATCCGTGCTCTTGAAGAGCCC
>JAYTNC010000383.1:0-9873 GCA_043748515.1 Gemmatimonadota bacterium
GTGAACGGGAATCCGCTCGCGTGGAACCAGGACGTGGTCGCGGTGCCGGGCCAGCGCGCGCCGCGTCCGTTCGTGAACGCCGAGGTGATCTTCGGTGGCACGGCGGGTGACACGACGTCGCAGATCAGCGGGGCCGAGGCGGCCGGCAAGTTCGTGGTGCTGCAGGCGGCGCCTGGCCGTCGCGGCGCGGGCGGACCGCAGGGGCCGCAGGCGTTCGGCGGCGGACGCGGAGGTGCCGCGGCGCCCAACCGCTTCGCCGACGCGGCGGCGGTCGCGACGATCGACCTCGATGATCTCACGCCCGCGCAGCGCGCCGCGGTCAACGAGCCGACGGTCGCGTCGCAGATCGCGGCGGGCCGTGGCGCACCTCCGGGCGCACCGCCGGGTGCACCCCCGGGCGCACCTCCGGGCGCGGCAGCAGGCGCGGCAGCAGGCGCGGCAGCAGGCGCGGCAGCAGGCGCGGCGCCGGTGGCCGTCGACACGGTCGCGATGCTGCGTCAGCAGTTGATGGCGCTGCAGCCGCAGGCGACGTTCCGGATCACGCGCGAGGCCGCCGCGCAGCTCTTCTCGCGTTCGCGCTTCGAGGGCGTGGCGCGCGGGACCAAGGGCGGCACGGTGAACGCGTCGCTCGAGTTCGTGGAGCTGCCGACCGAGTTCGGACGCAACGTGATCGCGGTGCTGCCGGGGAGCGATCCGGTGCTGCGCAACCAGTACGTCGCGATCGGCGCGCACAACGACCATGTGGGGTTCGCGCCGCCGGTCGACAAGGATTCGCTCAAGGCGTTCAACGACCTGCGGATCCGCTGGATGCTCGCGAACAACATGGCGCAGCCGACCATCGAGGTGATCAGCACGTTCAAGGTGAACATGGACAGCATCCGCCGCGCGCATCCGGTCGCGCGCATCGACTCGATCAACAACGGCGCCGACGACGACGGCTCGGGCTCGATGGGCGTGCTCGAGATCGCCGAGGCGATGACCGCGATGCCGGTGAAGCCGAAGCGCTCGACGCTGTTCATCTGGCACACCGGCGAGGAAGGCGGCCTCGTGGGTTCGGCCTTCTTCACGCGCAACCCGACGGTGCCGATCGACTCGGTGGTCGCGCAGATCAACGTCGACATGATCGGCCGCGGCCGCGCCGAGGATCTCCCGGGCGGCGGCGACGATTTCGTCGGCGTGATCGGGTCATTCTTCGACTCCAAGGACCTCGGCGAGACCGTCACCGCGGTGAACAAGAAGCAGTCCCGTCCGCTCAGGCTCGACTACAAGTTCGACGAGCCGATCGCGTGGGCGGGGTACAACAACCTCTACGGCCGCAGCGATCACTTCAACTATGCGCGTGAAGGCGTGCCGATCGCGTTCTTCTTCACCGGCCTGCACGGCGACTATCACCAGCGCAGCGACGAGCCGGAGTTCATCGATTACCCGCACTTCGCCCGGATCACGACGCTCCTGCGCGACCTGACGGTCGAGGTGGGGAACGGTCCCAGGCCGCGGCTGAACGGCACGAAGCCGGCGCGCCCGAAGCCGATCCCGTAGGGCGGGGGGATCTCCGCCGGGATATCAGAATTGAACGGGGGCGGGGCGCCGGATGGCGCTCCGCCCCCGTTGTTGGCATATTCCCACGCAGTGATACCGGTTTCCCCTCGGACCGAACGGCCCGATGAGCCTCGAGAAGGATCAACAGACGACCCGCGCGCGCCGGATCCTGGTGGTGGATGACGAACCGCTTCTCGTCCGCATGCTTCAGCGCGTGCTCGAGACCAGCGGCTATGACGTCTTCGGCGCCGCCGATGGACAGGCCGCGCTCACCGTGCTCGCCGAGACGCCGGTCGATCTCGTGCTGAGCGACGTACGCATGCCCGGCATGGACGGTCCGAGCCTCCTCGCCGAGCTGCGGCGACTGCCGGCGCCGCCGCCCCTCGTGTTCCTCACCGGCTACGGTCACTACACCGACGCCCAGCTGAGAGAGATGGGCGCCGCGGAGGTCTACGGCAAGCCGCTCACGTCGGAGACGCTGCTCACGCTCGTCCGCACGCACGTCTCGACCGCCGACTGACGCATCGCTCGTTCAGCGGGCGGGCGAGGCGGCCGCCTGCGTCGCCGCCTGCGTCGCCGCGGCCGTCGCCTTCGCCGCCGCATCGAGACGCGCGGTGATCACCGCGAGCTGCGCGCGTGCGCGCCGCCAGTCCCCTGCGTCGACCGCCTCCTGCACGCCCGGCAACGTCATCGCCGCGTAGGTGTACTTGGGCGCGTAGAGCACATGCTTGAACCAGGGGCGGCCCGGGATGCCGTCGGAAGAGAGGAGCGATTGCTCCACCACGCGCATCGCTTCGTTCATGCGCGCCAGCGCGCTGCGGCGCGTGGCGCCGTCGGGAGAGGCGAGCCGGTCCGTCAGCGCGCCCTCGAGCGCCGCCGCGGCCGCGCGCCACCGCTCCTGCGCGTTCCGCGCCGCTGAAAGGTCGAGTTGCGCACCCACGCCGGGCTGCGCCGCGAGCGCGTCGATGAACCCGCCCACGCGCTGTGCGTAGAGACCGAAGTCGTGCGGATAGTGCTCGGCGTTCGCGAGTCGCAGCGCCATGCGGCCCCACACCTCTCCCATCGTCGTCATGTAGCGGTAGCCGGGATCGCCGAAGCGTTCCATCCACTGGATGTCGTCGTACGTGGAGTGATAGACCCCGTACGGTCCCGTGAAGCTCATCTCCACGACGGGCAGGCCGAGGAAGTTGAGGAACACGGTGTAGTCGGAGCCCGAGCCGAGCGCATTGCCGGGGTAGTCGATCGGACGGCGCACCGCTGCCCCGCGCGTCACGCCGCCACCGATCATCGCCTCGCGCGTCGCGCCTTCGAGCGACCGCCCCCACGACTCGAGCACCGATCCCTCGGCCCCGGGGTCGCGCACGTCGCGCACCGTCTCCGTGACGAGCGCGTTGAGCGATGCGATCGCGCCGGCATCGAAGGTGCTGCCGCTCGTCGACCCGTCCACGTTGAGATACGCGATCGCGTTCTTCTTGAGATCGTCCGCGAAGTGCTCGCCCCATTCGGTGGAGCCGGTGAGATGCCACTCTTCGGCATCCCAGCTCGCGAAGACGATCGATCGCTTGGGCCGTTTCCCCTCGCGGGCAAGCGCGCCGAGCACGCGGGCGAGTTCCATCTGCGTGGCGGTGCCCGACGACGGGTCGACCGCGCCGAACACCCAGGCGTCGCGATGATTGCCGAGCACCACGTACTTGTCGGGCTCTTCGGTGCCGCGGATGCGTCCTTCGACGACCCAGATCGGCCGGGTGGCGCCGTCCATATCGACCTTCACGCGCACCGTCGCGGGCCCCGCGCCGACGCGGTACTTGAACGGCAACGCGCCCTGCCACTCCGCCGGAGCCTCGGGACCGCCGAGCGCGCGCAGCAGCGGCTCGGCGTCGCGGTACGACATGGGCACCGCGATGATGCGCGGGATCTGCACCGACTCGCTCTCGGGAATGCGCGGCGCGCCGGGGAGCGACGCGTAGCCCGGTGTGAGCGGATCGCCCGCGAACATGAAGTCGTACGAGAGCGCGCCGCGCTGGATATGGCTCGCGGGTCCCCATGGACCATCAGGGAACGTCGCGCCCTTGGTGAACCCGTCCTGCGCGGGATCGGAATAGATGATGAGCGCCTTGAGACCGCGCTTCTCCGCCGTGAGCGCCTTGAAGCCGCGGTAGCTGTACGGCACCGAGTAGCGCACGATCGCGATCTTGCCCTTGAGGACGATGCCCTGCGCCTCGAGCCAGTCGTAGTCGGAGGGATTGCCGCTCGAGGCGTAGACGAGTTCACCGGTGACGTCACCGGAGGCCGACATGCCGAGGAAGGTCGGACCGGCGTCCTTCGCGCTCTGCGGATCCTGCGGGTAGACGTCCTCGGTGAGCGTCGCGTCGTAACGGGTCGGTGAGATCATGGAGACCTTCACCTCGCGCGGAAGCGGAAGCAGCACGTCGTAGCGATGCAGGCGCACGTCCTCGAGGCCGTACGCGCGGTAGCGCGCGGCGATGAAGTCGGCGAGCTCCTTGTTGCGCACCGAGCCTGCCGGGTGCGGCTCGCCGGCGAAGTGATGGAAGAAGGCGCGCACCGAATCGCGATTGAGCCGCCGTGCGAGTTCGGACTCGACGGTGCGTTCGCGCACTGCGCCGGCGGCGGTGAATCCGCGGATCGGGTCGGGAGCTTGCGCGGCGGCGGCGGCGAGCGCGAGCGAGATCGGCAGCAGGAGGAGCAACGGCGAACGGCGGCGCATGGGCGGATCGAGTGCGGGGGAGTTTGCCGCGGGCGGAGCGGCGCGTGGCGTGCCATGTTCTACCGCCAGAAGATGCACCACGGCGGCCCGCTCCGCCTGCCACCTCTCCGTCGAGCGCTCCCGCATGCTGATCACCGCTCTCGCTGTCGTTGCGATGCTGCAGGCGCCGGCCGACACCGTCTCGCGCGTGGAGATCGACGTCGCCGTACCGATGCGCGACGGCGTGGTGCTCCGCGCGGACGTGCACCGGCCGCGCAAGGGAGGACCCTTCCCCGTACTCGTGTATCGCACGCCGTACGGCAAGGACGAGGCGGCGCGCGACTACACCACAGTGCAACGGGCCGTCGCGCGCGGCTACGCGGTGGTGGTGCAGGACGTGCGCGGCCGGTATCGGTCGGCGGGCACGTTCGAGGCGTACCGGCAGG
This sequence comes from Gemmatimonadota bacterium, assembly GCA_043748515.1. Lineage (GTDB taxonomy): Bacteria > Gemmatimonadota > Gemmatimonadetes > Gemmatimonadales > Gemmatimonadaceae > Pseudogemmatithrix. Next base: position 4,690 of record JAYTNC010000383.1, read on the forward strand.
AGGGCCCCGACGGGTACGACACGATCGAGTGGGCCGCCGCGCAGCCCTGGTCGAACGGCGCCGTGGGGATGTTCGGGCTTTCGTATCCCGCCGCGGTGCAGTGGCTCGCGGCGATGGAATCACCGCCGCACCTGAAGGCGATCGTACCCGCGATGAGCTTCGCGAGCCCACGGCAGTTCTTCTACTCGGGCGGCGCGTGGGACCTGAGCTGGGCAGGCTGGGTGTGGATGAACATCGCGCCCGACCTGCGCGTGAAGCTGAACGTGCCCGGACCGCGCACCGAGGAGGAGGCGCGCGCGGCATGGGCGCGCGACTCCAAGCGCGTGCTCGCGCAGCGGCCGTTGCTCGACCTCCCCGACTTCAAGGGTGTCGCGCCCTGGTTCTACGAGTGGATGCGGCGCGAGCCGAACGATCCATGGTGGGACTTCGCGGAGCTCGCGGGACGTTACGGTCGTACCGGCGCGGCGGTGCTCAACCTCTCGGGCTGGCACGACGAGGCGTACGGCCCGCATGGCGCGGTGAATAATTTCACGGGACTCGTCGACTCGCGCCGCGGCGACGCGTCGGCGCGCACCGCGATGATCGTCGGGCCGTGGGTGCACGGCGTGAACGCGACCGCGCGCACCCGCAGCGGTGAGCGCGAGTTCGGGGCCGCGTCGAGGATCGACTACGACGAGGTGGTGCTGCGCTGGATGGACCGCTGGCTCAAGGACTCGCTCAACGGCGTCGATCGGGAGCCCGCGGTGCGCGTGTTCGTGATGGGCGCCAACGAGTGGCGCACGGGCGACCGCTGGCCGCTGCCGGGGATCACGGCCGAGACGCTCTGGTTCTCGGGGCGCGGGCGGTTGACACGTCTGTCACCAGCGTTCCGCGCGCCGTCGGTGCGCGCACCGGTCGCCGTCGACCTTGCGAGCACGTTCGTCTCGGATCCGCGCGATCCCGTGCGCGACCCGTACGACGCCGCATACGGCGCGCACGACTTCCGCGCGCTCGCCGCGCGGCGCGACCTGCTCACGTTCGAGACTGCGCCGTTCACCACGCCGGTCGAGGTGATCGGCGCGATGACGGCCGAGCTGCATCTCGAGACCGACGCGCCCGACGTGGATGTGTACGTGAGGGTGCTCGACGTCGCGCCGGACGGCTCCGCCTATAACCTGATGTCACCGGGGCTCGAGGTGCTGCGCGCGTCGTATCGCGAACCGGCGCGCGGACGGCAATTGCTCGAGCGCGGCCGCACGTACGAGCTGCGTTTGGGCGATCTCTTCACCGCCAACCGGTTCCTCGCGGGTCACCGGCTGCGCGTGCACGTCATGGGCGCGTTCCTGCCGCACTTCTCGCTCAACCCGCAGACGGGGGAGTCGGAGCGGACGAACGCGGCGATGGCGCCGGCGCGCATCACGATCCGGCACGACGCAGCGCATCAGTCGCGGTTGATCCTTCCGGTGATGCGCGCGCGGTGATTCAGAGCGCGCGGAGCGACGACATCCACGAGAGCACGCCGATGAGCCCGAGGAAGTGCGCCAAGGTGCGTGCATCGCCCGGGCCCGCGTCGCGACCGAATGCGCGCCAACCCGCCACGAGCGCGAGCAGGATGATCAGCTTGAAGCCCGTGAGCCAGAACGCGAGCGCGAACGCCGCGACGATGCCCCAGCGCTGCAATCGGTCGAGCGCCTTGAATCCATGCGAGCCGTCGAGCCCGAACACCGGCAGCAGGTTGAACAGGTTGAGCAGGCCCGTGAGCTGCGCGATCGCGAGCCAGATGCCGCTGCCGGTCCACTTCGCGACGGCGAAGGCGACCAGCCCCGCTCCAGCGCCCCAGATCGGGCCCGCGAGTCCGATGTAGGCGTCCTCGCGCGGATCGGTGATGCCCTTCGAGTACGAGACGAACGCGCCGATCCCCGGGATGAACATCGGCGCGCTCGGCTTCTTGCCGAGCCGCACGATCGCCGCGACGTGACCCATCTCGTGGATGTAGATGCTCACCACGAGCCCGAGCGCGAGCGGCCAACCGAACGTCGCCCAGTAGACGCCGAAGAAGGCGAACATCGAAAGGAAGGTCGGCAGCTTCGTGAGTCCGAGCAGCAGGAACTTCCCCTTGGTGAGTAGCAGGAGCGCCACCGCGCCGATGCCCGCGCCCCAACGCCTCCAGAATGGTCCGTGAACCTTCTCGGCGCGCGCCTCGGTGCCGTCGCCGAGTTCGGAGGCGTCGGTGATGCGCGTGGCGAGGTCAGCGACGCGCGCCGCGATCGTCTCGTGCTGCTTGGACGTGCGCGGGAGCAGCGCGAGCGCGTCGTCCCAAGTGGCGCGCGCGTCGCGCAGCTTGCCCTCGGCGCTGAACTGTTCTGCGCGGACCGCGAGCCAGCGGAGTCGATCGGCGTGCACGAGCGTGAGGCAGGCCGGGCAGACGAGCGCGCCGGGAGCGAGTTCGGTGCCGCACTGCGCGCAGTCGCGCCGACCCTGCGCGGGCGCTGATGATGCGGGACCCGTCATGTCAGACCGCGGGCGCGGTGCCGACGCGGAACGGTCCCTGGATGTCCATCGCGGGCGTGCCGGTGAGCTGCCAGGCCTGCATCATGCCGAAGCCGATGATGAGCGCGGAGATAAGGCCGCCCGGAAGCGAGCCGACGATCACATAGACCGGCAGGGCGAGCGCAGGGATGAGCGAGCCGAGCCCGAGCGCACCGCCGGAGCCGATTGCGAAGGGGAGATACGCCATCGCGACGGAAACGTAGGTGAGCAGTGCGGCCGCGACCTGCAGCACGCGACCGCCACGTCCGCCCGCACCGGTGCGCATCGCCTTGCCGATCATCCAGCCATTGAGCACGGCGACGATGCCGATCTCGAGATTGAAGAAGCGGATGACGGCCCAGTAGATCACCGCGCCGACGAGCGACGCGCCGAAGCCGAGTAGCAGGGCGAGCGCGATCGGTCCCGGTTCCCGTACGGGCGCGGTGAGCGCGGTGATCGTCGTGCGGCACGAGTCGCAGACCGCGGCGTCGTTCACCGTGTGATAGCTCGCGACGATCACGCGTTGGCAGACGGAGCACTGGACCGTCGCGTCGCGGCCCATGCCGGCGGCGCCCGATGCGGGGATCGCGCGGTCGAAGCTGAGATCGTCGTGGGAGGAGGCGGTGGGGTCGGTCATCCATGGAATATCGCCTGCGAAGGCTCGCAGGGTAACCGCACGGATCCGTCGCGATAGTGGTGCTTCGCGCCGGCGCGTGACAACTTACGCGCCATGACGAATCCTTCGACCGCCTTCCGCGCAGGCGTCCTGACGCTCTGCTCCACGCTCGGCTTCGCGCTGCCCCTGAGCGCGCAGCGGACTCGCGCCACAGCGCCCGCGCCCGCGAGCGCCTCCGCGAGCGCCTCCGCGAGCGCGTCCGCGAGCGCGTCCGCCGCCAACCCCGCCTACGACCCCAGCCTCTACACCTCCCCGACCGCGACCGAGCGCGCCTTCAAGTCGCTGCGCTGGCGCTCCGTCGGCCCGTACCGCGGCGGTCGCGTCGACGCGGTCGTCGGCGACCTGCACAAACCCTTCCTCTTCTACATGGGATCGGTCAACGGCGGCGTCTGGCGCACCACCAACGGCGGCCAGACGTGGGAGAACCTCACCGACGGCAAGAGCGACATCTCGTCGGTCGGCGCGATCACGGTGGCGCCGAGCGACGCGAACGTGATCTATGTGGGCACCGGTGAGTCGCAGCTGCGCGAGGATCTCACCTTCGGCACGGGCATGTACCGCTCGACCGACGCGGGACAGACCTGGCAGCACCTCGGCCTCTCCGACGCGCAGCAGATCACCGACATCGTCGTCGATCCGCGCGACGCCGACCGCGTGTACGTCTCGGCGATCGGCCATGCCTTCGGCCCCAATGCCGAACGCGGCGTCTTCCGCACGCTCGACGGCGGCAAGAGCTGGAAGAAGGTGCTCTTCGTGGACGATTCGACGGGCGCGCAGGACCTCGCGATCGATCCGTCCAACCCGCGCGTGCTCTACGCGGCGCTCTACAAGTTCCAGCGCACGCCCTGGAGCATGAACGCCGGCGGCGGGAAGAGCGGACTCTGGAAGACGACCGACGGCGGCGACACCTGGACCGAGATCAGCAAGGCGCCCGGCCTCCCGCGCAGCGTCCTCGGCAAGATCGGCATCGACGTCTCGCGCGCGAACCCGCGCCGCCTCTACGCGAGCGTCGAGGCGCCCGACTCCACCGGCGGCCTCTTCCGCTCCGACGATGCCGGCGCGAGCTGGGAGCGCATGAACGACGACGCGCGCCTCTGGGTGCGCAACTGGTACTACTCGACCGTCACGGCCGACCCGAAGGACGAGAACACCGTCTACGTCATGAACCTGACCATCCTCAAGTCGATCGACGGCGGGAAGACGTTCAACGAGATCGACGTGCCGCACGGCGACACGCACATCCTCTGGATCGACCCCGTCGATCCGAGACGCATGATCCTCGGCGACGACGGCGGCGCCGCGGTGACCTTCGACGGCGCGGCGACCTGGTCGTCACAGCACAACCAGCCGACGGCGCAGTTCTACCACGTCACGACCGACGACCAGTTCCCCTATCGCATCTACGGCGCGCAGCAGGACAACTCGGCGATCTCGATCGCCTCGCGCGGCGACGAGGGTGGGATCGGCATCCGCGACTACTTCTCGGTGGCAGGCTGCGAGAATGCGACGATCGCGCCCGACCCGCGCGATCCGAACATCACCTACGGCGGCTGCTACCTCGGCATGCTCTCGCGCTACGACCGCAACGCGCGGCAGGAGCGCGACATCTCGGTGACCGACATCAACTGGGACGGCTATGCGGCGAAGGACGCGCCGGAGCGCTTCCAGTGGACCTTCCCGATCCTCGTCTCGAAGCACGACCCGCGCACCATCTACGCGACCTCGCAGCATGTGTGGCGTTCGCGGACCGAAGGCGCGAGCTGGGAGCGCATCAGCCCCGACCTCACCGTGCACGACACCGCGACGCTCGGTCGCACCGGCGGTCCGATCCATGGCGAGATGACGGGCGCCGAGTGGTACGCGACCGTGTACGCGTTCGCCGAATCGCCGAAGCAGGCCGGCGTGCTCTGGGCGGGCTCCGACGACGGACTCATCCATGTATCGCGCGATGCCGGCGCGACCTGGCAGAACGTGACGCCCATGGGCTACGGCCGCTTCAC
>JAYTNC010000384.1:0-4274 GCA_043748515.1 Gemmatimonadota bacterium
CCCGTGGCGGTGACGCCGAGCGCGACCACGAGCTGATCGCCGGCGAACGTCTTGCCGTCGAGCACCAACACCAGCCACTCGGCATCGTCGAGCCGTCGCTCCTGGAGACGCCGCAACTCGTGCGCGCTCGCGCGAATGAATCGACGCGACACACTCGACCGCGCGAGGCCGAACGCTTCCGGCACCGCTTCCGCCGCGGCCTCGTACTCGCGGCACGACAGACCGCCGAGCACGCGGCGGAACAGGCCCACATCGTGCGTGCGTGGCGTCTGCAACCGCTGGTAGGTCGCGAGCGGGACCGTGATGGCAAGCTTCTGATCGGCGAGAAAGATGGAGCCGGGCTGGCTCCCCCAGCGACTGATGCCCGCGTGCCCATCGTCGCGCGCGTACCGCGCGCCGGCCAACGCGCGCACTTCCTTCGTGAGCGCCTCTTCGACGGCGCGCAGGCCCAACGGGATGAGTGCTTGGATCATGGCCAGCGTCACGCTGCCGTCGTCGAGCGGCACGGGGCCCGGCGTGTCCATCGGCGGTGCGGACTGGCGATTGCGGGACTTCGATCGTACTGTATGCATGGGTGGTGTCCTCTGTGTTGGAGCGAAGATCCTGGCAAGGGATTCACGCTCAAGTATGGAGGCACCACCTGCTTTTTCAACTAGACTTGGGACTTACCCGCTTGCTGCCGCCGGGCACACGTTGCCGGCGCAAGTCCGCCCGCGCCCGAACAACCCATGAGAAAGGAAGCAACTAGGAAGGCGAAGGCCAGGCTGCCAGAGGAGGGCGACGTCTACGCGGCGACCCTTGAGTCTGGAGGGTTTGGTGCCATTCGCGTTCTCCGCGTGATGACCATCAACGGCGTGCTCAGCTCGCTGGTTAGCGTTACCCCGTGGCGCGGCATGCACTTGCCCACGGGTGCTGAGTCTAGCCTGCAGAAGACGCTCGCCGTGAGCGATGGGTTGGGCGGGCAGCGACTAGCGTTGTGCTGGTATGACGGTCCGGTTCACGCATCTCTGGTCTGGATTGCGCGGTTACCGGTGTCTGAGGGCGACACTGCTCTGGATGCCCGCGGTGCCTATGGCGGCCGATGGAATTCTGGCATGGCGTTCAAGGTAGAGAGGGATGATGCGAGGCAGGAAAAGTCACACGTGGTGTCAGCACCTCTCGCGGAGACGGCAGTCCAGCCCCCGGCTACGCCGAGCGAGTCCGAAAGCGAAAGATTCTGGGTTGATATAGCGAGACTCGACTGGATTGTGGCGGATCCCGAGCAAGTGATTGAACCCTTGGTCGCTAGCTTGGCTCGACGCAATCGGATTGAGATCGAGGCCTTTGAGTCGGCTCTCGCCTGGTTCCTCTATCAGCTGGACGGAGAGAGATTCGCGCGCGAGATCGGGCCAGGCGCATACGGGACCGAGTACTTCTCTTCGGATCACTTTCTCGATGCCAGATGTGCCGCAGTGGCGCGCGGGCGGGAGGTGTACTCGGAGATCTTGGCCACGCCGAGCAAGATGCCGAAGGATTCTGAGTTCGAAGCGCTGCTGTGGGTGGCGGAGCGCGCTTGGCTTCGGCGCTTTGGCAGTCCCAAGACCTTTTCGACGAACGAGGCGATGGGCACCTTCTCTAATCGAGATGCATGGGCGGAGGATTAGTCGGTCTGACGCGGTGGTCCTCCACGTTGGCGATTAGGTCGCCTCATTCCCCCGCCATACGGCCAGCGAGGGCGTCGGGATGGTCCCCCCGCGGCCGCCGCCCAACCTGCCCCACCAACCACCCCCCCCCTGTCACCGTCGCATCCACCACCAACTGCACCAATTGACTCAACGCCACGAACAGCAACGCCTGTTGCGGCGACAACACCGGCGCGAGCAGGATCCCATCCCGCACCCCAAGCCCGAGCGGCATCACGATCGCGAGATAGCCGCCGGCCCAGGCGAGCGCGACCGCGCCAGCGATGAGGATGAACGCGTCGAAGCCGAGCGGCGCGACGGAGAGCGCGATCTGCGCACCGCCGAAGAGCATCCATCCGACGAAACTCATCCCGATGCTCGGCAGAAGCGCGATGGGGTTCCGCACGGTCTCCGTGCCTCCGAACCGCCGACAGGAGCTCGTGGCCGGTACCGCGCCGGCCGAGTCGATGCGCCGGCACGGATCAGCGGCAGACGTTTCGCACCGGGCTGAAGCGGTACGGAAATCTCAAGGTGAGTGACTCCAAGCGCCTCAAGACGCTCGGGGAGAAGAATCGGCGCCTGAAGCGCCTCGTCGCCGACTAGGCGTTGGAACTCCTCGGTCGCCGTGCCGCGCGCTTCAGTCGCTCGGATGCGGGTTCGCGGTTGGCGAATCGCCAATCGGTGGTAGCTGCCCTTCTCTCGCAACAAGTGGCCATAGACTCGACATCTTCCGTCCACGGTTTCGGGTCGCGCGTCGGCGACTCACGCCGTCGGTCGAGCTTGACCCGTTATCTGTGTACCCGACCAGAAGGTCGAATCCAGATACAGCCAGAATGGCGACCTTCATTCACCAAACTGGCTGCAATTGGATTTGGCCTTTTTGGGGGATGTACGACTAGAGGCACGCGCGCTATTGTCTCCGGCTGCCAACGCACGGTGCCTGGAGTGTCTTGCTGGGGCCCACCGTGGGCCGCTCGGGTATCGACGGGGTGGGCGGCGAGATCGGCGGCACAGTGAGCCTTGGTGTGGTCCGCGGCGTCGGTCCTCGACTCACGGTCCACGTGCTGTCTCGGCCGGGTACGCCACGACAGACGAGAGCGCTCGGCGTCTTGTCGTTGCGCCTCGGCCGGTAGGGCAAGCGCGGCGCCTGTCCGGCATAACGGCAGTTGGTGCCGACGGCCGTCTAGGGTAGCAGGTGGGCGGCCGCGGCACAACTTGACGTTATGCCTACACCCACGCCTTCGCGCGAGGTTGAGTTGAGCACTGCAGCGCTTGGCGGCATCGACGGGTGTCCCGCCGGTTGGCTACTCGCGAGAACTACCGCAGGGATGTCCGGTGTCAGCACGGGTGTCTTCGGCACCTTCGCAGAGCTCCTAGACGAGAATCCAGATCTCGCGATTATCACGATTGATATCCCGATTGGGCTTACGCTTGCGGGCCCGCGTCCCACGGATAGCGCCGCACGCGCGTTGCTTGGTCCGCGCGCCAGCAGCGTGTTCCCAGCACCGGTCCGTGCCGCGCTCGACGCGGTGAGCTATCAGGACGCATCAGATCGCTCGTTCGCGGTGCACGGAAAGCGGCTCAGCAAGCAGACATTTGCGATTCTCCCGAAGATCCGCGAAGTCGACATCGCACTCCGATGCCGCCCTCGCGATGCCGAGCGGGTTCGGGAGGTTCATCCCGAAGTGAGTTTCAGCGTCCTGAACAACGATGAACCGATGGTTCATCCGAAGCGTACCGGCCTCGGATTCACGGAGCGACTGACACTGTCGGCGCCGGTGATCAGGTTCAGGCTGCCGCGCACGGGGCGCGGCGCGGTCCCCGCGGTCCCCGCACCCGGCGCGCCGCTCCCGCCGCAGGCCGCGAGCGTGAGGGCGAGGCACAGCACAGATGCGGAAAGAGGACGGCGCACGGGATTCTCCGGCGAGAGGAAGGGATGAAACGTCATGATCTTCGCGCGGCGCTGGGGGCCGCGCAAGCCGACGCGGGGGGAACCAGGATCGCGCGCGCCATTCGCACTCCTTGCGGCCACGCCCGGCTTGGCGCAACATCGTCCTCTCATTCGCGGTCGCCTCCACCCACTCCCGACGACGATGCCGAAGCTCACTCGCCAACGCCTGCGCGCCATCCTCTTCAGCATCGCCGCCGCCGCGGCGCTCCCTCTCGCCGCCCAGCGCACGAACCCCGTCCCGGCGAGGACCGTCGCGGTCGTCGACACCGCCGCGCTCCAGCGCCTGGAGTTCCGCGCGATCGGTCCCGCGAACATGATGGGTCGCGCCACCGACGTCGAAGGCGTGCCGGGCGACGCGAACATCGTCTACGTCGGCACTGCGGCGGGCGGCGTGTGGAAGACGATCAACGGCGGCACGTCTTGGACCCCGATCTTCGACAAGCAGCCGACCCTTTCGATCGGTGACCTCGCGCTCGAGCCCGGCAACCCCGACGTCATCTACGTCGGCACCGGCGAGGCCAACACCCGCAACTCGGTCTCGTTCGGCCGCGGCATGTACAAGTCGACCGACGGCGGGAAGTCCTGGCGCTTCCTCGGCTTGGGCGACACGCGCCACATCGCGCGCGTGATGGTGCACCCGACCGATCCGCGCACGGTGTATG
>JAYTNC010000385.1:0-6229 GCA_043748515.1 Gemmatimonadota bacterium
GCGAGCGTCGGCCGGTGCACGATCCGCCCCAGCGTCTCGGTGAAGGTCGCGTTGGTCACCGGCTCCGGCGCGACGAGGTTCACCGCTCCCGACGCCGCCGGCGACTGCAGCGCGTGATGCATGCCCCCCACCCAGTCCTCGCGCGAGATCCAGCTCATCCACTGCTTGCCGCTGCCGAGCCGCCCGCCCGCGCCGAACATCATCGGCGTGAGCATCTTGGCGAGCGCGCCGCCGGCCGGGTTGAGCACGACCCCCGTGCGCAGGTGCACCACGCGGACGCCTGCATCGCGCGCCGGAGCGGCCGCGGCCTCCCACTGCTTTCCCACTTCGCCGAGGAAGTCGTCGCCCAGCGAGCTCGTCTCATCGAGCTTCTCGTCGCCGCGGCTGCCGTAGATCCCCACGCCCGAGGCGCAGACGAGCACCTCCGGCTTCACCTTCGCGCGCGCGCACGCCTCGGCGATCAACCTCGTGCCCTGCACGCGGCTCTCGAGGATCTCGCGCTTGGTCTTGGCGGTCCAGCGCTCCGCCACCGAACTACCGGCGAGATGCACCACTGCATCGATCCCGTCGAGCGCGTTCGCGTCGAGCGTCCCCGCAGCCGGATCCCAGCGCGCGTCGCTCCCCGCGCCGCGGCCGATCGAGCGCACCGCGTGCCCGCCAGTCGTGAGGAAGGGCGCGAGCGCGCCGCCGAGGAATCCGCTCGCGCCGGTGATCGCCACGTGGCGCGCGCCGCGCGACGCGAACGCTGCGTGCCGCTCGAGGTCGAGCAGCGTGATCGCATGGCGCCAGCGCAGCAGCCGCTCGAGCTTCTCGCGCGTGAACGCGTCGGCGACGAGCGCGCCGAAGGGCGGCAGCGGCAGGCGGTAGCTGATGGTGTCGTCGAGCACGCTCGTGCCGTCGGGCTGCGGCTCCATGCGGTGCACATGCTCCCAGCTCGCGAACGGCCCCGAGCGCTGCACGTCGCGGAACTCGCGGCCGGCCACGTAGCCGGTGTGCTCAAGGTGCCAGGTGGTGTGCGCCGGCCCCACCGGCACCGCGAGCGTCACCGTCGCGCCGTCGCGGATGCCGCCCGACCGCGCGATCACTCGCGCCGGCATGAAACCCGGCGTCAGCCGCTCGAACGCGCCCGGCCGCTCATGCCAGGCGAAGAGCGCCTCGGCGCTCACCGGCATCGGCGTGCGCAGCGAGACCACGGTCTCGCCGTGCGAGTTCGTCACCACGCTCGTCACCGCGCTCATCGCCGCGCCCGTCACTGCGGCGGATTGTCCACCCTTCTCCAGAGATACCACGATGCCACCGTTCGATGAGGGGCCCAGCGCGCGCCGATCTTCGCGACACGCTCCGGGGTCGGGAGTGACCGAAGGCGATACAACATCCTGATCGCCTTCTGCACGCCCAGGTCGAGCACCGGCAACACGTCAGGGCGACCGAGCCGGAACATCAGCACCATCTGCGCGGTCCACTCGCCGATGCCGCGCACCGACGTGAGCGTCGCGATCACCTCGTCGTCGTCCATCTCGTGGATCCGCTCCACCGCCAGCGAACCCTCGGCAGTGCGGCGCGCGAGATCCTTGATGTACTCCGCCTTGCGCGTCGACAGTCCCACGGCCCGCAGCTTCTCGTCCGGCGTCTTCGCGAGCTGCGCGGGCGTCGGCGTCTTCCCGCCGTAGAGCGCGAGCATGCGTCCGTAGATCGTGTTCGCCGCCGCGCCCGACAACTGCTGATACACGATCGAACGCGCGATGTGGTCGAAATGGGTCCCGTCGTTGTTGCGCGCCCAGCCGCAACTCCCCGCCGCATCGATCCAGGCGCCGAGCACCGGATCGGCCGCGCGCAGATGCGCGAGCGCCTTCGCGTGCTTCGCCGCCATCAGGCCACTCCTCGTTCGGTCACGGTCATCGCCTCTGGTCCCGCCACGAAGATCCACTCGGTGTTGCGCACATGGCTCACCGCCCCCACCCGCTCGCCGCGCAGGTTGTGGATGCCGATCCGCGCGCCCACGTAGCGCGGCGAGTCCATCGGCACCATCGCGACCTCGCCGAATCGCTCGGCGAGCAGCCCGCTGATCGCCTCCTGCGTGAAGAACCCCTCGTTGGAGAACGAGAGCACCACGTGCCGCGCCTTCACGCCGAGCACCACCGCGCGCATCGCCTCCCAGGCCGCGCGCTTCTGATTGAAGACGCTCTTCGACGTGCGGCAATCCTCGCGTTTGCGCGCGATGCCATACGCCCGTGGCGCGTCGCCGCGCACGAGCGTCTCCCATATGTGGTAGTTGGAGTAGTACGAGTGCTGGTTGTACGGCGGGTCCAGGTAAGCCACGTCGTACTCCTCGGGCCGCTGCACGCAGTCGCGCGCGTCGAGGTGCAGCGCGTGTCCCTTCCCGGGCAGCAGCTCCGGCAGGCGCAGCTCGAGCGGCTTCGCGCTCCTCGTGGACCACTGCTTGAGGTACGCCATCTGCAGGCCGGTGGTGGAGTCCACGCGATCGGCGGCAAGCAGCAGCGCCGTCATGAGGATCGCGCGTTCGCTCACGGTCGCGTCGAGCGCGTCGAGCCCCGCGCGCATCGCGTCGATCCGCACGCCGTTGGCGGGCTGGAAGTAGCGCGAGTCCTCGCAGAAGGTGCGCGTGATGTAGCCGCGCACATCAGGCAGCGCTTCGAGCTCCGCGACGAAGGCCTCGAGTCGCGCGCGCTTCACGCGCCGCGCGTCGGTCGCGATGTACGTCTCCGCGAGCACCGCGCTGTACGACGCGAGGTCGTTCGCCGTCACCTCGAAGCCTGCGGCCTTGAGCCCCTGCGCCACGCGCGTCGTCCCCGTGAAGAGGTCGAGCACCGTCCGCACGCCCGGCAGGGCCGAGACGATCGAGACGAGGTGCGGGACGAGTCGCCGCTTGGAGCCGAGGTACTTGATCACCCGCCCAAGCTACCCCGGGACCGGGGCCAGCGACCAGTCGCGGGCGCGGCGAGGGTGCCAGTCGCGGGAGTGGCGCCGCGCGCTAGTTTGAAGGCACGGCCGAGCCCTGCGAAGGCCGAGCTCCCCCCGCGTCACCTCTTTCTCGGAGTACGCATGCGGATCACCAAGGTGGGCGTCATCGGCGCCGGCGCCATGGGGGCCGGCATCGCCGCCCTCGCCGCCAGCGCCGGTCTCCCCGTCGTCCTGCTCGACATCCCCGGCAGCGACGATCCCAAGTCGTCCGACCGTTCCAAGCCCGCGCGCGACGGGCTCGATCGCGCGAGGAAGTCCAAGCCCGCCGCCTTCCTCGACGCGGCGGCCCACGCGCGGATCGTCACCGGCAACACCGCCGACCATCTCGCGCTCCTCGCCGACTGCAGCTGGATCTGCGAAGCGATCATCGAGAAGCCGGAGCCCAAGCAGGAGCTCTTCGCCAAGCTCGAGCAGCTCGCCCCCGACGCCATCGTGACCTCGAACACCTCGGGGATCCCGATGGCCATCCTGCTCAAGGGACGCAGCGATCGGTTCCGCCAGCGCTTCCTCGGCACGCACTATTTCAATCCGCCGCGCTACATGCACCTGCTCGAGCTCATTCCCACGACAGAGACGCTGCCCGAGGTGCTCGAGTGCGTGCGCCACTTCCAGGAGCGCATCCTCGGCAAGGGCATCGTGCTCGCCAAGGACGTGCCCGGCTTCGTCGCCAACCGACTCGGCGTGCACGGCATGGTGGTGGCAGGGCGATTGATGGTGCAGCACGACCTCACCATCCCCGAGGTCGACACGCTCACCGGCGCGTTCATCGCGCGCGCCAAGACCGCGACCTTCCGCACCGGCGATCTCTCCGGCCTCGACGTGCTCGTGCACGTGACCGCGGGACTCTCGCAGACCACCGGCGAGGATCTCGAGCTCGTGCCGTTCGTGCACGATCTCGTGAAGAGCGGCCGACTCGGCGACAAGACCAAGGCCGGTTTCTACAAGAAGGACGGCAAGGAGATCCTCGCGCTCGACTGGAAGACGCTCGAATACAAGGACCTCGGCCGCTTCTCGACACCCGAGATCGACAGGATCAACAAGCTCCCCGCCGCCGCGCGCGTCGCGAAGGCCAAGGAGATCGGCGACAAGTACGGCGAGTTCCTCCGCGATCTGCTCGTGGAGCAGTTCCACTACGCCTGCACGCTCGCGCCGCAGTTGGCGTACGACGTCGCTGCGATCGACCGCGCGATGGAGTGGGGTTACGGCTGGGAGATGGGCCCCTTCCGCGCCATGGACGCGATGGGCCTCGACTGGCTGCGCGCCGAGATGACGAAGCGCGGCAAGAGCGTGCCGCCGCTGCTCGCCGACGCGGGCGCGTCGTTCTACGCGCTCGACGGCGCGAGCGCGTCGACCGATGCGCTCGAAGGCACCACCGAGACGATCCCCGCGCTCGACAGCGGCAAGCGGATCGCCGTCCCCGCGATCCCCGGGCAGATCTCGCTCGCGCTGCTGCGTCAGGCGGGCAAGACCCTCCACGAGAACCCCGAAGCCCGTCTCATGGACCTCGGCGACGGCGTCCTCTGCCTCGAGTTCTGCGGCAAGATGAACACCCTCGGCGCGGGCGTGATGGAGATGGCCGCGCGCGCGCTCGACACCGTCGGCAAGGGCCGCTATCACGGCCTCGTGATCGGCAACGACGACGCGCGCACCTTCACCGCCGGCGCCAACCTGATGGGCGTGGGACAGGTCGTGCAGGCCGGCGACTGGAAGACCGTCGAGACGATGGTGAAGACCTTCCAGGACACGGTGATGTCGTTCCGCTTCGCACCGTTCCCGGTGGTCGCCGCTCCCTTCGGCCTCACGCTCGGCGGCGGCACGGAGATCTCGCTGCACTGCGATCGCATCCAGGCGCACGCGGAGTTGTACATGGGGCTCGTCGAAGTCGGCGTGGGGCTGATACCGGGCGGTTGCGGCACCAAGGAACTCGCCTTCCGATTCACCAAGGCGCTCGAGGCGTACGAGGAGGCCGATCCGTTCGAGGGGATCAAGCGCGCGTTCAAGATGATCGCCCTCGCGCAGACGAGCACCTCGGCGCACGAAGCGCGCACGATGGGCTTCCTGCGCCCGATCGCCGACCGCATCTCGATGAACCGCGACACGCTCATCGCCGACGCCAAGGCGCGCGTGCTCGACCTCGCGCCCGACTACGTCGCGCCCCTGCTGCGCAAGATGACCGCGCTCGGCAAGGCCGGCGTGGGCAACCTCGACTACGCGTTGTTCTCGTTCAAGGAAGCAGGGCAGGCCTCCGACCACGATGTCCGGATCGGGCACGAGATCGCGGTCGTCCTCTGCGGCGGAGACGGTCCCGCGCGCGAAGTGACGGAGCAGGACCTTCTCGATCTCGAGCGCGACGCCTTCCTCCGGCTCCTCGGCACCAAGGAGACGCAGGACCGCATCACGCACACACTCACCACCGGCAAGCCGCTCCGCAACTGAGCGGCCTCACATCACGGAGACCGAAACAATGACCATCGAAGTCGTGATCGTGAGCGCCGCCCGCAGTGCGGTGGCTCGCGGCAAGAAGGACGGATCGCTCGTCTCGGTGCATCCGGTGGACCTGAGCGCCACGGTGATGAAGGCCGTCGTCGACCGCGTGAAGTTCGACGCAGCGATGATCGACGACGTGATCTGGGGCTGCGCCATGCCCGAGGCCGGACAGGGACTCAACCATGCGCGCCTTGCCGTGCTGCGCGCCGGATTCCCCGTGGACGTCTCGGCCATGACGGTCAACCGCTTCTGCTCGAGCGGCCTGCAGACGATCGCGCTCGGCGCACAGGCGATCATGAGCGGCATGAACGACGTGATCCTCGCCGGCGGCGTCGAGATGATGAGCGCCGTGCCGATGTCTGGTTATCACACGCGGCTGCATCCCGACATGGTCGAGGAGAACATCGGGATGGGCTTCACCGCCGAGCGCGTGGCGAAGCGCTGGGGCATCACAAGGCAGATGCAGGACGAGTTCGCGCTCGGCTCGCAGCAGAAGGCCGCCGCGGCGCAGGCAGCGGGGAAGTTCACCGACGAGATCGTGCCGGTGCCGGTGGAGCGCGTGCAGTGGAGCGGTGCGACGAAGTCCGTCGAGACCGTGCAGTTCGCGACCGACGAACTCGTGCGCGGCGCCACGACCATCGAAGGACTCGCGAAGCTCCCACCGGCATTCAAGCCGGGCGGCACGGTGACCGCGGGCAACGCCTCGCCGCTCTCCGATGGAGCTGCCGGCGTGCTCATGATGTCGCGCGCCAAGGCCGAC
>JAYTNC010000386.1:0-4801 GCA_043748515.1 Gemmatimonadota bacterium
CTCGCGCTCGCGCGCCTGCTCCTGGCTCGGCCGCGCGTGCTCCTGCTCGACGAACCGTACAGCAACCTCGACACCGACGGCATCGCGCTGATGAACGGGGTGTTGCGCGAGGTCGCCGCCGGCGGCGGCGCGGCGCTCGTGGTGCTGCACGAGACGGCTCCCGCGGAGGGGCTGCTCGACCGGATGGTGCGGATCGTGGACGGCCGCATCGTGGCGCAGGTCCCCGCATGACCTGGCGCGACGACTGGCGCCGCGTGCGCGCGATCGTCTGGAAGGACCTCACCACCGAGCGTCGCTCGAAGGCGGGCTTCAACGGCGTGGTCGCGCTCGGCGTGACGATCCTGGTGCTCTTCGGCTTCGCACTCGGTCCCGACGCCGCGACGCTGCGGCAGGCGTCGTCGGGGGCGCTCTGGCTCGCGGTGCTCTTTGCCGGCGTACTGGCGTTCAATCGCTCGTACCAGGTGGAGCTCGAATCGGGCGCGATCGACCAACTGCTGCTCTACCCGGGCTCCCGGTGGACGATCTTCACGGGCAAGCTCATCGCCAACCTCGTGTTCGTCACGGGGCTCCTCGTGCTTTGCACGCTCGTGAGCCTGGTGCTCTACCGCCTCGATGTTCCCGACCGGTGGGTCGCCCTGCTCGCGGTGCTCGGACTCGGCGTGCTCGGCGTCGTCGTGCTCGGGACCTTCTACGCCGCGATCGCGAGCCGCAGTCGCGCGCGCGAAGTACTATTACCTCTGTTGCTCTTCCCCATGCTCGTGCCGGTGCTCCTCGCCGCGATGCAGGCCACCCGCGCGCTGCAGACCGGGGATGTGATGCAGGAGGCAGGCGCGTGGATACGCCTGCTCGTCGCGTACGACCTGATCTTCCTCGCCGCGACGCACCTCGCGTTCGGCGCCATCATCGAGGACTGAGCCGTGACCGCTCTCGCCGCCACCGCCACCGCGCCACCGCCACGCTCCGCCGGTTGGGCGTGGTTCGGCGCGTTCGCGCTCGTGTTCCTGATCGCGGCGCAGGCCATCGCGATCGGCATCTCCGCGCCGGACCGCGACATGGGGCACCTGCAGAAGATCATGTATGTCCACGTGCCGGCGGCGTGGACGACCTTCCTCGCGTTCTTCGTGGTCCTGGTCTGCAGCGTGCGTGTGCTCTGGCGCGGCAGTCCCTCGGACGACCTGCTCGCCGCGTCCGCCGCCGAGGTGGGCGCGATGTTCAACGCACTCACCCTCGTGCTCGGCATGATCTGGGGAAAGCCGACGTGGGGAGTCTGGTGGACCTGGGACGCGCGACTGACCTCGACGCTCGTGCTCCTGCTCATCTTCGTCGGCTACCTGTCGTTGCGATCATTCATCGACGAGCCCGACCGGCGCGCCCGGTGGAGCGCGGCGGTCGGGATCCTCGGTGCGATCAACGTGCCGATCGTGTACCTCTCGGTGAAGTGGTGGCGCACGCTGCATCAGGTCCAGTCGATGCCGTCGACGCTCGACCCCGCGTACACGCTCGGGCTGCGACTCAATGCCTTCGCATTCCTTTTCGTGCTGATCTATCTCGTCCGCCGCCGTTACGAGGCCGCGCGCCTCGAGCAGGCGACGGCGCAACTCGCGGATGACCGCGCACTCGGGAGGGCCTGACCATGGCGGATCTCAACGTACGTTTCGTGCTCGCGGCATACGTGCTGACTTGGCTCACCGTCGGCGGGTACGCGTTGGCGACGCATCGGCGGCTCACCCGGGCCCGCGGTGACTTCGAGCGGGCGAACTCCGCGCAGGAGGGACGATGAGCATCACGCCTTCCCGACGCCGGGGCGCCCTGATCGGATTGCTCGTGATCGGCGCGACGTTCGCCTGGCTGCTGTTCGGCGGCCTCGACCGCAACGTGGTCTTCTTCCTCACCCCGGCAGAACTGCTGGCCAAGGGTCCGGCGGCCATGGACGTGCCGGTGCGCCTGGGCGGACAGGTGAAGCCCGGATCGGTGCAATGGGATGAGCGCGCGCTCGACCTCCGCTTCGTGGTGACGGACGGACCTGGCGAGGTCGCCGTGCGGAGCGCGGGCGCACCGCCGCAGATGTTCCGCGACGGGATGGGCGTCGTCATCGAGGGCCGATACGGGGCCGATTCGGTGTTCCGCTCCTCGAGCCTGATGGTGAAGCACACCAACGAATACCGGGCGCCCGAGGCCGGCGAGCGCCCGCAGGAGATGTATCGCACCCTCTTCAAGGGAGACCAGCCGTGATGGGTCCGCTCGGACGCGGCGCGCTGCTCATGGCATTGACCGCGACCGTCCTCGCCATGGTGCTCCTGCCGCTCGGCGTTCTCCGCAAGCGCCCGGCGTGGACGGCGGTCGCGTTCGCGTCGGTGCACCTGAACTTCCTGTTCATGACCCTCGCGCTCGCCGCGATGGTCGGTGCGCTGGTCTCGCATGACTTCTCCGTGTCGTACGTGGCGCAGGTCGGCAGTCGCGCCACGCCGATGTTCTACACGATCATCTCGCTCTGGGGCGCGCTCGAGGGATCGATCCTGCTCTGGGGGTGGGTGCTCGCGCTCTACGCGAACGCGGTCCTCGTGACGCACCGGACCCGGGCCGGCACGCTCGTGCCGTACACCCTCGCCGTGCTGATGGCGGTGATGCTCTTCTTCGTCATCCTGCTCGTGGGGCCGGCGGACCCGTTCGTGACCGTCTTTCCCGTGCTCGCGGACGGACCGGGGCCGAATCCGCTGTTGCAGAACCACTGGCTCATGGGCGTGCACCCACCGCTGCTCTACCTCGGCTACGTGGGGATGACCGTGCCGTTCGCGTTCGCGATGGGCGCGATGCTCGCCGGCGAGGTGCAGCGCGACGAGTGGACGCGTCTCGTGCGACGCTGGATGCTCGTGTCGTGGGGATTCCTCGCCGCGGCGATCATCGCCGGGATGTGGTGGTCGTACGAGGTGCTCGGCTGGGGAGGCTACTGGGCCTGGGATCCGGTGGAGAATGCGTCACTCATGCCGTGGCTCACCGCGACGGCGTACCTGCATTCGGCGATGATGCAGGAACGGCGCGGGATGCTGCGGCTCTGGAACCTCAATCTCGTGGTCGGGACGTTCGTGCTCACGATCCTCGGCACGTTCCTCACGCGCTCGGGCATCATCTCCTCGGTGCACGCCTTCACCACCGGGACGATCGGCTACTACTTCCTCGCGTTCATCGCGATCGTGCTGCTCGCGACGCTGGTGATGGTCGCGGGCAACTCCGAGCAACTGCGGACCACGGGGCGACTCGACTCGCCGGTCTCGCGCGAGACGGTGTTCCTCGCGAACAACCTCGTGCTGACCGCCCTCACGTTCACGGTGCTCGTGGGCACGCTCTACCCCCTCATCGCCGAACTGGCGAGCGGCGTGAAGGTGAGCGTGGGAGAGCCGTTCTTCGACCGGATGTCCTTGCCGCTCATCGCCCTCCTGCTCTTCCTGATGGCCGTGGGCCCGGCGTTGCCCTGGCGCGCCGCGCCCTCCGGATCGCTGGGGCGCCTGCTCGGGCGACCGCTGCTGGGCGCGCTGCTCACGTCGGCGATCGCGCTGGGAACCGGGAGTCGCGACCCGTCGGAGCTTTTGGTGTTCGCGCTGGTGGGATACGCAGCTGCGGCGACGTTGGTCGAGTTCGCGCGCCCCGCGCTGGCGCGAAGGCGCGCGCATGGCGAGGCATTGCCGGTCGCGCTCGGCCGGGCGGTCCTGGGGAATCCCCGGCGCTTCGGTGGCTACGTGGCCCACCTGGGCCTGTTGATCGTCGCCGTCGGCATCACGGCGTCGACGGCGTCGCGCGTGGAGAAGGAGGCGACGCTCAGCGCGGGCGAGCGGATGACCGTGGGCGGGTCGACCGTTCGACTGCGCTCCGTCTGGGGCCGTCAGGAGCCGCAACGGTATGTGATCGGTGCGACCCTCGACGTCCTGAACGCCCGGGACGAGGTGATCGACACGCTCGCGCCACGCATGAACTTCTATCCGCGCTCCGACCAGCCCGTACCGACGCCGGACGTGCGCAGTACCATCCTCGGCGACCTGTATGCCAACCTGCAGACGTTCCGCGAGGACGGGAAATCGGCGACGGTGAAGCTGATCCGCGAGCCGCTCGTGATGTGGATCTGGCTGGGAGGATGCGTGGTCGTGCTCGGGGCGCTCCTCGGGCTGCTGGCGGGACCGCGTGATGAGCCGACGGAGGTCGTGTGAACTGGCGGCGCGCCCTGCTCGCCCCCCTGCTGGCACTGCCGGTGATCGGCTTGCTCGCGTGGGGCATGACCCGGGACCCGGGAACGATCATCTCGCCACTGCCGGGGCGTGAGGCACCCGCGTTCGCGCTCGAGGTCTTCGCGTCGGGCGTGGCCCCGATCGCGCTGCCGCTGAAGGACACGGTGCGGCTCGCCGCGCTGCGCGACACGGTCGTGGTCGTGAACTTCTGGGCATCGTGGTGCCTTGCGTGCCGGGACGAGCATGAGGACCTGACGCGGAGCGCGGAACACTACGCGTCGCAGCCGGTGCGCTTCGTCGGCGTGCTCTACCAGGACCGTCCCGCCGCCGCCCTCCCGTGGATCGCCGAGATGGGTGGCCAGAGCTACCCGTCGGTCGACGATCCGCGCTCGCGGGCAGCGATCGACTACGGGCTCTACGGCGTGCCGGAGACCTTCATCATCGATGCGGGCGGACGCATCGCGCACAAGCAGACGGGACCGATCACGGCCGCGATCCTGCGACGTGTGGTGGATTCCTTGCTGGTCGTCGCGCGGGCGCGCGGTCCGGCGCCTGAGCGGGCGGACGTGCCATGATGTCGGGAA
>JAYTNC010000387.1:0-4189 GCA_043748515.1 Gemmatimonadota bacterium
GCAGCGGGCGGCGTACGAGGTGAGCGCGACCTGGGCAACCGACCTGCTGCGCGCCGGGGTCTCGTGGCCGCAGATCGCCGGCGTGCATCCGGAGCTGGAGCGTGCGCCCGACGGCTCCGTCCGGGTCTCGGCGGCAGCGCTCACCAAGTTGGAGGATGACCGCTTCCATCGATTGAACCGGTACACGTGGGAAGGTGCCTTCTTCCTCACCGTGCTCGTCGCGGCCATGGCGATGGTACGCGCCGCCATTCGCGAGCAGATGGCGCTCCGTCAGCGCCATGAACTTTTTCTCGCGGCCGCGTCACACGAGTTGCGGAGCCCGCTGGCCAGTCTGCGCCTGTCCGCGGACACGCTCATCCTGCGTGATCCCCCACCCGCGAAGCGGGCCGAACTCGTGAATCGGCTGCTCGCGGACCTCGCGCGGCTCGAGCGCACGGTCTCCAACATCCTCGACACCGCACGGCTGACGGGCGATCGCGTCGCGTTGTCGCGCGAGCGGGTCTCACTCACGGCCGCGGTGGGCATCGTCGTCGACGAGATGCAGGTGCTGGCCGCCGACGATGGCGTGCGACTCGTGGCCGACGTGTCGCCGGCGTTGCGGATCGACGCGGATCCCGACGGTGTGCACTGCGTCATACGCAACCTCGTGCACAATGCGATCAAGGCGTCGCGCGGGACCGCACCCGGCTCCACCGTCACGATCGCCGCCGCCTTGGAGGAGGCCCGGGTGCGTCTCGACGTCCGCGACACGGGCCTGGGCTTCGTACCCTCCGAGGCACCTCACCTGTTCGAGAAGTTCTATCGCATCGAGACGCCCGGTCAGGAGCGTCTGCCAGGCACCGGGCTCGGGCTCTACCTCGTGCGCCGTTGCATGGAGCTCGAAGATGGTTCGGCGCAGGCATCGAGCGCCGGTCCCGGCCGCGGTGCGTGCTTCACCGTGCGCTGGCCGGCCCCACGGAACCGGGAGACCTAGCACATGACAGCTCGCATCCTGCTGGTCGAGGACGAACCGAACCTGGCGCGCGGCATCCGGGAGAATCTCGAAGCCGAGGGATACGCGGTGGAGGTGGTGGCGGATGGGTTGCATGCCATCGCCCAGGTGCGCCAGAACGAATTCAGCCTGGTGATCCTCGACGTGATGCTGCCCGGCACCGACGGGTTCACCGTCTGCGCGCGCATGCGGGCCGAGGGACGCGACACGCCGGTGCTGTTCCTCTCGGCGCGCTCCGGCGGCGACGACCGGATCCGCGGCCTCGAAGCGGGCGGCGATGACTATCTCGCCAAGCCGTTCCATCTGCGCGAACTGCTGCTGCGCGTCGCGGCCATCCTGCGCCGACGTGCCCGCTATGACGTGATGACGGCACGCGAGCCGATCCTGCGCTTCGGCGGCAATGAGTTCGATTTCCGCACCTTCCGCGGACGCTCGGCCGACGGCGTGGAACAGGTGCTGACGCACAAGGAAGCGATGATCCTCAAGGTGCTCGCCGAGCGCGCGGGCGAAGTGCTGTGGCGCGACGACATCCTCGACAAGGTGTGGGGGGACGAGGTGCTGCCCTCGTCCCGCACCATCGACAACTTCATCGTCCGGCTCCGCAAGCGCTTCGAACTCGACCCGGAAGTGCCCCAGTTCCTCCACACCGTCCGCGGCGTGGGGTATCGCTTCACCTCAACTCCCGAATCTGAATCGTGACCCCCCAAGTCAGCGGCCGCCAGCTGTTCCTCGATGCCATCGCCGGCAAGGCGACGCCAAGACGTCCCGTCTGGATCATGCGACAAGCCGGCCGGTATCTGCCCGAGTATCGCGCGCTGCGGGAGAAGCACTCGTTCGAGGAGCTCTCGGGCAATGCGGAACTGGCGGCGGCGGTCACCTTGCAGCCATTGGCCCGGTTCCCGCTCGACGCCGCCATCATCTTCGCCGACCTGATGAGTCCGGTCGGCGCGCTGGGCCTCGACGTGCGCTTCGCGCCGGGGCCGGTCATGGCGCACCCCGTCCGCACCGCTGCGGACGTCAAGGCGCTGCGCGTGCCGACTCGCGAGGAGATCGCGCCGCCCGTGATGACCGCGCTGCGCTCGGTCAAGCGTGCGATCGGGGACCAGCAGGCGCTGCTCGGCTTCGCCGGTGCCCCATGGTCGTTGGCCGCGTACCTCGTGCAGGGGCGCGGCAGCCCAGGCTTCCCGGCGCTGCGCGCGATGGCGTTCGCGGACCCCGTCCTGCTGGATGCCCTGCTCACCCGCCTCACCGATCTCGTGATCGACTACGTGCACGCCCAGGTCGAAGCGGGAGCCGACGCCGTGCAGTTCTTCGATACGTGGGCCGGCGTGCTGTCGGTCGAGTCGTGGACGCGGCTCGTGCGGCCGCACCTGGTGCGCCTGCTCGACGCCACGAGCACCATGGGGCGTCCACGCATCCTGTTCCTCCAGGACGCGTCGCATCTGGTGCGCGAGTACGCCCAACTGCCCAGCGAGGCGTTGGCCGTCGACTGGCGCGAGGATCTCCCGGGCCTGCGCGCCGCGCTCGGCGACGGCAAGGCGCTGCAGGGCAACCTCGACCCCGCCCTCCTTCTGGCGGGACCGGCGGCCACGCGGGCCGCGACGGAGGCATTGCTCCGCCGCATGCCCGCGCGCGGCCATATCGTGAACCTCGGACACGGCATCACGCCCGAGGCTCCGATCGACAGTGTGCACGCGCTCATCGAAGCCGTGCATGCGGAGCGCGCGTCGTGACATCCGAGTCGCCCGCACGTCCCGTCGATCGCGCCGTCACCGCCGATCTGCTGTCGCGATACGACCGGCCAGGACCGCGCTACACGAGTTACCCGACCGCGGTCGAGTTCCACGACGGCATCACGCACGACGACTACGTCAAGTGTCTCGCGGCGGCCAACGCGCTCGGCGATGCGCCGCTCGCGCTGTACGCACACCTGCCGTTCTGCGAGTCGCGGTGCCTCTTCTGCGGCTGCCACACGATCATCACCACGCGCCAGGATGTCGCGGCTCCGTACCTGGACCTGCTGCGCCGGGAGATCGAGATGCTCGCCGCCCATCTGCCCGACCGCCGGCATTTCGCGCAACTCCACTTGGGCGGCGGCACGCCCACCTATTACACGCCGGAGCAGCTTGACGGATTGATCCGGCATCTGCTCCGACATTTCACACCGTTGCCCGACGCCGAGCTCGCGGTCGAGGCCGATCCGCGCGTCACGACCCCCGCGCACCTCGATACCCTCGCCGACCTCGGCTTCAATCGCATCTCGTTCGGTGTCCAGGACCTCACCCCCGAGGTGCAGGAAGCGATCAATCGCGTCCAGTCGCTCGAGCAGACCGCGCGCCTCGTCGACCATGCCCGCCGGCGCGGGTATCGCGGCATCAATATCGACCTGATCTACGGACTTCCGTTGCAGACGGCCGCGAGCTTCGAGCGCACGGTCGACGCGGTCATCGCGCTCCAGCCCGACCGCGCCGCCGTCTACTCCTTCGCCTTCGTGCCATGGGTGCGCGGCAACCAGAAGCAGATCGAGGAGGCCCAGCTCCCGTCGCCGGACGTGAAAGTCCAGTTGTTCGCGATCGCTCGAGAGCGATTCCTCGCGGCGGGCTACTTGCCCATCGGGATGGACCACTTCTCGCGTCCGGACGACGAACTCGCACGGGCGCGCAGCATGGGACGCCTGCGCCGCAATTTTCAGGGCTACGCGGTGATCCCCGGTGACGATGTGCTGGCCGTCGGTGTCTCGGGTATCGGCGACGTCCGCGGCCACTACGTGCAGAACGAGAAGAAGCTCTCGACGTACGAGGCCTCGCTGGCGGCGGGGCGCTTCCCCGTGGCCCGTGGGGTCCGGCGCTCCGACGACGACGAGCTCCGACGCACGGTCATCCACGAATTGATGTGCAACTTCCGCATCGATACCGTCGCCGTCTCGGCGCAATTCGGGATCGACTTCGGCAACTACTTCGCCGAGGACCTGGCGCTGCTCGCGGCGCATGAAGCCGAAGGGATGGTGCGCATCACCCCCAAACTCATCGAAGCGACACCGGTCGGCGAGCTGTTCGTGCGCAACCTCGCCATCTGCTTCGACCGCTACCAGCGCGAGCGGCACGACGCCGAAGCGCGCCCCGTCTTCAGCCGCACCATCTGAGCATGCCGCGACTCGTCGTGATCGGCGGGGGCATTTCCGGATTGGCCGCCGCCTGG
>JAYTNC010000388.1:0-27731 GCA_043748515.1 Gemmatimonadota bacterium
CCGAGCGGTGGATCGGGCTGGCGCTGCGCGACGGATACCGCGAGCGTGTGCAACTGCTCTGGCAGTGCTGCGCGCATCAGCGCGACTACAAGACGTCGATGCTGCAGTTCGAGGCGACGCTGGACCACCTCAAGACGGACCGCGTGGAGTTCTGGTCGTTCCACGAGGTGATCTACGACAACGATCCCGAGTGGATGTACGAGCATGGCGGCATGGATGCGGCGCAGGAGGCGCGTGAGCAGAAGCGCGTCCGGTGGATCGGATTCCACGGGGAGAAGTCGCCGCACATCGCGCTCCGGCTGCTCGCCCGCGGCTTCGCGTGGGACTTCGCGTGCATGCCGCTCAATCCGTTCGACGCGACCTTCCGGTCGTTCGAGAAGCAGCTGCTGCCCGAGATGATCCGGCGCGGCGCAGCGGTGTTCGGCACGAAGCCCTTCGCCGGGGGCGCGATCCCCGCGGGACGGTTGATCACGCCCGAGGAGGCGTTGCGCTACGTCTGGTCGCTGCCGGTGTCGTCGGTGCTCGCCGGCTGCGACTCGAGCGCGGTGCTGAAGAAGACGCTCAAGAGCGCGGCTGGCTTCAAGGCCTTCCATGCGGGCGAGATGGACGCATTGCGCCAGAGGGCGAAGCCGACGGCGGGGGACGGCCGGTTCGAGCGCTACAAGACGACGCAGGAGTACGACGGGAAGCCCGGGCTCGCGGCGCATGGATACAAGCCGTGATGAAGGCTGAAGGATGGATGATGTAAGATGGACGACGCCGAAGACCCACAACTCACACGAAAGACCTTGACCCTCCATCGCTCGCACGTCCTCGCGTTCCTGCTCCTCGCCGCGCCGCTCGCGTCGGCGCTCGGCGCTCAGCAGCTCACCGGATACACGCCGCAGCGCGCGGCGTCACAGCGCGCTGCCGAAGCGGCCGCGATCGCGCGACCCGATTCGGTGCGCATCGGCGCGTTGGCGCGCGCGCTCGCCGACCGGCCGCACATCGCGGGCACCGCCGCACAGGCGCGCACGCGCGACCTCGTGATCGACGCGCTCAAGCAGGCGGGCATCGAGACCGAGGTGCGCGAGTACCGGGTCTGGCTGCCGCACACGATCGAGTACGGGGTGTGGCGCATCGCGCCCGATCCCAAGGAGCTCGACCTCCGCGAGGGGCAGATCGCCGAGGACCCGACGACGCTCGCGCATCCCGAATACCCGACGGTGAACGGCTACAGCGGCACCGGCGACGTGACGGGCGACGTCGTGTACGTGAACTACGGCCTGATCGAGGACTACGCGCAGCTCGATTCGCTCGGCGTCTCGGTGCGCGGGAAGATCGCGGTCGCACGCTACGGACGGAGCTTCCGCGGCATCAAGGCGCGCGAAGCGGAGAAGCGCGGCGCGCTCGCACTGCTGATGTACAGCGACCCGGCCGACGACGGCTATGTGCAGGGCGACGTCTATCCCGAGGGCCCGTTCCGCAACGACCGCGGCGTGCAGCGCGGCAGCGTGATGAACGGCGCGGGTGATCCGAGCACGCCGGGGTATCCGTCGCTGGCGAACGCGCCGCGCATTCCGGAGGCGCAGATGCCGGTGCCGCGGATCCCGGTGCTGCCGCTCTCGTACGGCAACGCGGTGGAACTGTTGAAAGACGTGCGCGGCACCAGTATCCCGCGTGGCTGGCAGGGCGGTCTCGCGTTCCGCTATCACGTGGGTCCCGGCCCGGTGCGTGCGCGCGTGAAGGTGTGGAGCGACTCCGCGACCGCCGCGTTCAAGCCGATCTGGGACACGTTCGGCATCATCCGCGGGAGCGAGTTCCCGGACGAAGTGATCATCGTCGGAGGGCACCGCGATGCGTGGAGCCCAGGTGCGGTGGACAATGTCTCGGGCACGGTGAGCGTGGTGGAGTCCGCGCGCGCGATCGCCGAACAAATGAAGGTGGGATGGCGTCCGCGCCGCACGCTGTTGTTCGCGACGTGGGACGCGGAGGAGTGGGGACTCGTGGGATCGACGGAGTACGTCGAGGACGATTCGCTGCGCCTCATGCGCGGCGGCGTCGCGTACCTGAATCAGGACGTGAGCGCGAGTGGGCCGAGCTTCGGCGGCGGCGGTTCGCCGACGTTGCGGGGCGTGCTGCGCGACGTGACGCGCGGGATCCCCGACCCGAGCGGCGAGGGCAGCGTATACGACGTCTGGCGCAAGCGCAGCGGCGTGCGCGCCGGTGAGGAGCCGGCGATGGGCGATCCGGGCGGCGGCTCCGACTTCGCCGGCTTCTACAACCACCTCGGCATCCCGCACAGCGACTGGGGATTCGGCGGTGGGAACGGGATCTATCACTCGAACTACGACTCGTACACGTTCATGGAGCGCTTCGGCGATCCGGGATACCGCTATCACGCGGCGGCCGCGCGCATCGGCACCGCGATGATGATGCGCCTCGCCAATGCGGACGTGCTGCCGTACGACTACGCGGAGTTTGCGCGCACGATGCGGCGTTACCTTGCGCCGATCGACGCGAACCTCAAGGCCAAGGGTTGGGTCGGATCGAGCGCGCCGCTCGCAGCGGCGATCGATCGCATGGAACGCGCGGCGACGTCCTTCGCGTCGGCCCGTGACTCGGCGCTCGCGGCGGGCCTGCCGAGCGTCCGTCAGGCAGCGACGAACCGCGCCCTGCTGCAGGTCGAACGCGCGATGACCCGCGCGGAGGGCTTGCGTTCCAGGCCTTGGTATAGGAATCTCATATACGTGGCGGACGTCGACAACGGGTACAGCACGATGGTGTTCCCGTCGGTGAACGAAGCGATCCGCTATGGCGACACCGCGCTCTTCGCGCGCGAACTCGCCGATCTGGTGCGACGGTTCGATGCGGCCACCGCGGCGCTCGACGCCGCGCGCACCGCAGTGCAGCAACGCTGAGCTCGACGTACCTCCGCGGACGGTTCGTGCGTCCTGTGTGAGGGTGGGGGTGGTTCCGGGACCACTCCCGCAACGACGGGGCATCGACGGCCAAGGCCGTCGGTGCCCCGTCGCGTATATTCTCCAGATGCCGCTCTCCCCCGACGAACTGCAGCGCTATGCGCGCCACCTTGTCCTGCCGCAGGTCGGCACCGACGGACAGGAACGTCTTCGCGCATCGTCGGCGCTCGTGATCGGACTGGGCGGGCTCGGATCGCCGGCCGCGCTCTATCTCGCCGCCGCCGGCGTGGGACGACTCGGCGTGCTCGACCACGACACCGTCGCCGTGCACAACCTGCAGCGCCAGGTGATCCACGACACCGGCGCGCTCGGCGCGCCGAAGGTGGACTCGGCGCGTGTCCGCATCGAGGCCCTCAACCCGTACGTGCGCGTTGACACATGGAAGACCGCGCTCACGCGCGAGAACGCGCGCGGCATCGTGTCCGACTACGACGTGATCCTCGACGGCACCGACTCCTTCGCGACGCGCTATCTCGTGAACGACGCCTGCGTGCTCGAGCGGAAGCCCTACGTGCACGCGAGCGTGCACCGGTTCGAGGGGCAGCTCTCGGTGTTCGGCGCGACGAACGGTCCGTGCTATCGCTGCGTGCATCCGGAACCGCCGCCGGCGGGGAGCGTGCCGAACTGCTCCGAAGGCGGTGTGCTCGGCGTGTTGCCAGGGATGCTCGGGACGATGCAGGCGGCCGAGGCGCTCAAGCTCCTGCTCGGCATCGGCGCGCCGCTCGTGGGGCGATTGCTCGTCGTGGACGCACTCGGCATGCGCTTTCAGGAGGTGCATGTCGAGCGTGATCCGCAGTGTGCGTGGTGCGGCACACGGACCGCCCGCGAACTGCTCGCCGACTACGCGGCGTTCTGCGGAGAAGGGGCGCCGGCGGTGAGCGCGGACGCCACCGGCGGCGGTGCGCCCGACGCGACGACGATCACGCCGCGGGACCTCTCGGCGCGCCTGGCGCGCGGCGATGCGCTGCGCGTGCTCGACGTGCGCGAACCGTGGGAGCATGCGGTGGCGTCGCTCGAGCTGGCGGAACTGCTGCCGATGCAGACGATCCCCGCTCGGCAGGGTGCGCTCGCGCGCGAGACGGAGTACGTGGTGCTGTGCCATCATGGGATGCGCAGCGCGATGGTGGCGGACTATCTGCGCACCGTCGGCATCCCGCGCGTGCTCAACCTCGAGGGCGGCATCGATCGCTGGAGCGTCGAGGTGGACCCGAGCGTGCCGCGGTACTGAGGTGCCCTGGGAACTCTGGGTGCTCACGGTGGTCGGGGCGATATGGGCGCAGCGCGCGTTGCGCGCGCGCGCGCGCGAGCGGTACTGGCGATCCCGATTCCCTGCGAACGACGACGGGATCGTGATCGGCGCCGAGGCGCAGACGCTTCCGGCCGACGGCAACCGCGCGATCCTGCTCGTGCATGGCTACAACGACACGCCGGCCTCGGTGCTGCCGCTCGCGCGCGTGCTGCAGGCTGCCGGCTGGACGGTGCGGGTCCCGTTGCTCCCCGGTCACGGCCGTTCGCTCCAGGCGTTCGACGACTGGACGGCCGAGGAGGCGATCGCACATGTGCGTGACGAGTACGCCGTGCTGCGCGCGACGCATGGCACCGTGGTGGTGGGCGGGCTCTCGATGGGAGGCGCGCTCGCCTGCTGGCTGGCGGCGGAGAGCGATGCCGCCGGCGTGCTGCTCTACGCGCCGATGCTCTTCGTGCCGTCGCAGATGCAGGTGGCCGTGAGCACGGCCCGGCTCTGGGTGCTGGTCACGAAGTATATCAGCGGGGGAGGACGGCGGTCGATCCGCGATCCCGAGGCCCAGAAGCGGATGATCGCGTACGGCTGTTCGACGCGCCGGTCGCTCGAGGCGCTCGAGTACATCGCCAAGGGGACCGCGGTGCGGATCGGATTCGTGCACGCGCCGACGCTGGTGATGCAGTCGGAGGACGACAACCGGCTGCCGCATGAACAGTCGACGCATGCGCTGGCGCGCGTCGGTGCGAAGGACCGTCAGATCATCTGGACGCGCGGCGCCGGCCACGTGATCACGGTCGACCACGGGTGGGAGGCGCTCGCCGCCACCACGGTGGAGTGGCTCAGGGCGCGCTACTGAGCGTGCGCGTCTCGCCGGGTGCGTCCACCGCGGACTCCGGGTTCAGGCGACGGGGGGCATGAACCGGCGGGGCGGGGTTAGATTTCAGGCTCACGCGAGCGGACGAGGACGAAGGCGATGGCCGAGATCAAGTGCCACAAGTGCGGTGAGACGAAGGCGGGATTCGAGCGGCCTCCGTTCCCGGGCGCGATCGGCGCACGGGTGCTCGAGGGCACCTGCCCCGCGTGCTGGCAACTGTGGCTCAAACAGCAGACGATGCTGATCAACCATTACGGTCTGAACGTGATGGATCCGCAGGCGCGCCAGTTCCTCACGCGGAACATGGACGCGTTCCTCTTCCGTGGTGGGGAGCTCGACGAGGTCGACACGTCGAAGCAAGGCACGATCACGCACTGAACGCACCGGCGCGTCCGGCGCGCTTGACTTAAGTAGCACGTTGGTACTAATTGCGTCCGACATGCGCGAGCGCCCCCGCCCCCCTGCCGCTCGCCCTTCGCGCGCTCCGGCCGCCGCCTCACTCGATCTCGTCTGCTGCGCCGCCGCCGGCCGCCATCTGGCCGTGCTCGTGCGGTCCGCGGATCGTGGAGGCGCGGTGACGCTGCCCTGGGCGGTGCTCGATCCGACGACCGCGACCGACGCCGCGGCGGCGCGCCTCGCGCGCGAGACGGTCGGTCGCGTGCCGGCCTGGATCGCGCAGGTCGGTGCGTCGGGCGAAGGGCGGCGGCATCCATCGGGCGCACCGCTCTCGGTGAGTTTCGTGGCCGTGTTGCCGGCCGGCACGCCTGCGCCGGACGACATGCACTGGATCGCGGTGAGCGATCTCACGGGACTCGGGCCGCGTCAGCAGGCGATGGTCACGGCCGGGGTCGCGGCGCTGCGTGACCGGATGGACATCGCGCCGATCGCGTTCCGGATGCTGCCCGCGGAGTTCACGCTCTCGGAACTCCAGCAGGTCTACGAGCTGTTGCTGGGGCGTCGGCTGCACAAGGCGAGCTTCCGTCGGGCGCTACAGGGTGCCTACCTCGTCGAGCCGACCGACTCGTGGCGCTCCGAGGGGCGCGGCCGGCCCGCCCAGCTCTTCCGGTATGCCCCGCGCAAGCGTCGCGGCGTCCGGCGTTCGGTCCGCTTCGAACTGCTCGGCTGACGGCCGCCTGCAGGCGGGGACCCCGCCCGTTCCGCGCCAAGGTCGCGACACGACCGTGACACCTTCCCCCCCTTGCCGGGTAGCTACAATAGTTGCAATGTGCATCTAACGGCAAAAAGGAGGGACGTTGCTGGCCTACCTCGACGCATTGCTCGACGCACTGACCGTTCGCGACACCGCGAAGGTGCGGCGGCTGCTCGCCCACCCGCTCGCGCGGATCCTGCCCGATGCCGCCCGCGCGGAAGCGATGGCGCTCGCCGACGGTCGCACCGATGCACTCGCGGCGCCGTTGCGCGTGATGCAGCTTCGGCATCAGACCGCCCAGTTGCTTCGGGACGCGCTGCCGGTCGCTGATCTCGCCGAGCAGGCACCCGCGTCCGATCCGGTCGAAGCGGCCGATGCGCTGCGGGCCCCGCGCGCGCATCCGATCGACCGCACACGGCGTCCCGGCCGGTTGGTCCAGATGGAGCTGCCCCTCTCCGCGTAGCGGTGCTCCGCGCGTGGCGGTGCTCCGCGCGTGGCGGTGCGGACTGAGCTGACCCTGCGGCCGAGGGCGCAACAAATCACGAAGCCCCCGGCTGTGCGCCGGGGGCTTCGTGCACTGCGGAGTGGCTGCGGTGTCAGGTCTTGGTGACGTTCGCGGCCTGCGGGCCCTTCTGGCCGTCGGCGATATCGAACTCGACCTGATTGCCCTCCGCGAGGGACTTGAAGTCGCCGGACGAGATGGCGCTGAAGTGGACGAACACGTCCGGGCCACCCTCACGCTGGATGAATCCGAACCCCTTCGCGTCGTTGAGCCATTTGACGGTGGCGTTGATGCGAGCCATCGCTGTTCTGCTCCTGTGAATGACAGAAGGTGGATTCTCAGGCGGCGCCTGCGATGTACCGGGCGACGCGACCGCAGGCCGTGCACTTGAGCGTCACATGCGTCCGCGGCGGCGGCGGCGCACTGAACGGATCCCGCTCGATCGATCCCGAGCAGGACGGGCAACTGAGTGCGTCCCCGGCCCGGTCGCTTGCGATGAGGTGGAGGGCCTGCGCGGGATTGTACGAGTTCTGTCGTGGCTTCCGCATTCGGTCTCCGGCTGAGTACGTTGGCAGCGGCTATCCGTGGCTTGCCGCGCGAATATGGAATAAAGCTAATCGGCCATGAGTTAAATCCAAACCCTGTAGGAAGTTGCAGTCTCTTTACATACGTACTAAAAATACGCCATAAGTGTAAGACCATAGCTGACAGGCAGTTCCGACCCGCGGAACCGATGAGGCACGATTCGCAGATTTGTGGGAATCTCTAGGACCGCTATCGCGGAGGGGCGGCCGCGCAGCCTGCTGTTCGCCGCGTGTCCACAATGGAAAAGATGCGCCAGGTGCGGAGTGCTTCACGAGAAGGAATGCGTCGCCGCCGCGATGCGAGAAGCGATCGCCGGCGATCCATTCATTGACAGCGTCGAACTTCACGACAGTTTCGCCGAAGGATTTTATCGACGCGTTCGGAACGAATGCCGCTCGCATCGCGGTCGTGTCGCGCGCGCATCGCGTCGACAGTCGCTCTATGACCTTGGACGCGGCGTCCTGCTGGCCGTCTGCGCAACTGCGGGCGTGCGGGCGAACAACAGGCAGGCGGTCAGTGCGAGGCAGGCACGAGATGGCGAGTGGAGCGCATGGAGAGGTGACTGCGTGAACGTGAGTGGGCTCACCCCGCCAGCATGGGGAGCGCGCGAATTCGCTCCTGCCACTCGCGCGGGCCGGTCTCGTGCACATTGCTGCCGGCGGCGTCGACCGCGACCGTAACGGGCATCTGCTCGACGTCGAACTCGTAGATCGCTTCCATGCCGAGTTCGGCGAAGGCGACGACGCGCGACGAGCGGATGGCCTTGGAGACGAGATATGCGGCTCCACCGACGGCCATGAGGTAGGCCGCCTTGTGCTTCCGAATGGCCTCGAGGCCGGTCGGGCCGCGCTCGGCCTTGCCGATCATGGCGATGAGGCCGGTCCTCTCGAGCATCATCTCGGTGAACTTATCCATGCGCGTCGCCGTGGTCGGACCGGCCGGCCCGACGGCCTCGTCGCGCACGGGATCGACGGGGCCGACGTAGTAGATGACGCGGTCGGTGAAGTCGACGCCGGGCGGGAGACCTTCCCCGTTCGCGTACAGGTCGGCGATGCGCTTGTGCGCGGCATCGCGGCCGGTGAGGAGCTTGCCGGTGAGAAGGAGGCGATCCCCGGCCGTCCATGTGGCGACCTCGGTGCGCGTGAGCGTGTCGAGGTTCACCTGCTTCGCGTTGACGTCGGGCTTCCAGGTGACGTCGGGCCAGTCGGAGAGTTTTGGGATTGGGAGCTTCGCGGCGCCGGTGCCGTCGAGCGTGAAGTGCGCGTGGCGCGTCGCGGCGCAGTTGGGGATCATCGCGATGGGCTTCGACGCGGCGTGCGTGGGAAAGTCGAAGATCTTGACGTCGAGGACGGTGGAGAGACCGCCGAGTCCCTGGGCGCCGATGCCGAGCGCGTTGATCCTGTCGTGCAGTTCGATGCGGAGTTCTTCGAGCTTGTTCTGCGGGCCACGCGTCTTGAGCTGCGTCATGTCGATGTGCTCCATGAGCGACTCCTTCGCCATGAGCATCGCCTTCTCGGCGGTGCCGCCGATGCCGATGCCGAGCATCCCGGGCGGGCACCAGCCGGCGCCCATGGTGGGGACGGTCTTCATGACCCAGTCGACGATGGAATCGCTGGGGTTGAGCATGGCGAACTTGGACTTGTTCTCGGAGCCGCCGCCCTTGGCGGCGAGCTTCACCTCGACGGTGTCGCCGGGAACGATCTCGCAGTGAACGACCGCCGGGGTGTTGTCGCGCGTGTTCTTGCGTGTGAAGGCGGGGTCGGAGACGATCGAGGCGCGCAGGACGTTCTCGGGGAGGAGATAGGCGCGGCGAACACCTTCGTTCACCATCTCCTGCAGGGACATGGTGGCGTCCCACCGCACGTCCATGCCGACTTTGAGGAAGACGACGACGATGCCGGTGTCCTGGCAGATGGGTCGGTGGCCTTCGGCGCACATGCGCGAGTTGGTGAGGATCTGCGCGATGGCGTCCTTGGCGGCCGGGCTCTGTTCCTTCTCGTATGCGTCCGCGAGGGCGTGGATGTAGTCGAGCGGATGGAAGTACGAGATGTGCTGGAGGGCGTCGGCGACGGACTGGATGAAGTCCTGCTGCTTGATCGTGGTCATGCTCGAAAAGTATCGAGTTCCGGTGCGGGGACCACACTCGACGAACCGAACCGCATCACCACAGAGGACACAGAGGCACAGAGAACGGCGGAGAACTGCCACCGCCTCCGCAACTGCACGGGCGCCAACGCGTTGCCGTGGAGGTGGTATCTCTCCGCTGTTCTCTGTGCGCTCTGTGCCCTCTGTGGTGAACGCCGTTCGGCGTTCAGTCCCACGAGTGTGCGCGCTTCCAGATGCGGCGTTCGAGGCGCCAGCTGCGCTTGGCGGAGAACTCGAGGTCGTCGCTGGGGAAGAGCTCGGCGTCGACGACCGCGTCGGTGAAGTCATTGCCCTTGGCCGACGACTGGTCGGCGAAGTGCAGGATCTCGGCCTCGAGGGTCATCGGTCGGACGGCGGCACCATATTCAGGGATGCCGTGGTGCGACTGGATGAAGTGATGCAGCTCCAGTCGTTGCGCGTCGCTGAGGGCGCCGGGGGGCAGCGTTCGCAGGCGCTCGTCGAGCATGAGCGATCCGTGGACGATGTGACCGATGAGATGCCCGGCCTGCGTGTACTCGAAGCCGGAGAGCTCGACCGCGTAGGACTCCACCTTGCCGATGTCGTGCAGCAGCGCACCGGCGGTGACGAGCGGGACGTTGCCGCGCATGGTGCGCACGGACTCGCGCGCGATGTTGGCGACCTCGCAGCTGTGCAGCAGCAGGCCGCCGATCAGGGCGTGGTGCCCTCGGGTGGCGCCGGGGGCGCGCGCGAAGCGTTCGCGGAAGGAGTCGTCGGCGAAGAAGAGATCGACGGCGCGCCGCAGCGGGCCCTTCATCTCGGCGCGCCAGGCATCGACGCGGGCCCAGAGTTCATCTACGCTCACGGTGATGCGCGGAAGGAACTCGTCCGGGTTCGCCGCCCCCTGCGCGACGACGCGCGGCGGGACGGTGACCTTGAGCTGGCGCGCGCCCTTGTAGAGCTCGATGGTGCCGATCACCTGGACGACCTGTCCCGGGCGCACGCCCTCGATCTGCGGCACATGCTCCTTCCAGATGTTCACGCCGAGCACACCGGTGGCGTTGCCGAGTTTGAGGACGACGAACGGATCGCCGGTCTTGGTGACCTTGTCGTCGCGCTCGCGCACGAGGAGTTCGTGCTGCACGCGGTCGCCGGCGGCGAGGCGGGGGATGTCGAGAGGTGCCATGGGACCCGGGTGCGTGGCGCGGTGTTGGGCGGAGGGTGTTACTACGGAGCGACGGCGCGCGCGGTGAGCACGAGCCAGGACTGCGGCATGTGCCGGAACTCGTCGAGCAGACCGCGGGCGACGTCCGCCGGTCCGTCCGCAAGATCGGGGTAGGCTGTGACATCGCGCGCAGCCACGTCGATGCGCTCCACATGGTGCGTCGCGCCGAAGCGCTCCGTCAACCGCGCCGTCACGCCGGCGCGGGCGAAATCATGCGTCTCGACGAGCAGGTCGGCATAGGCGAGGGACGGAGCGCGTCCCGGGTCGAGCAACTCGTCCTCGTAGCCCTCGCAGTCGACGACGATCAGCGCGCGCCCGGCGTAGTGGAGGATCCGTTCGAGCGCGGGCGCATCGACGAGCGTGACCGCTTCGACGCGCGCGCCGACGTCGTTGCGCCGCGCCGTGTCGGCGCAGGCGCGCTGCGCGAGCGGGTCGGGATCGACCGCGACGATCCGTGCCGCGTGCAGGCGCCGCGCGATGCCGACCACATAGTAGCCGTCGCCGGAGCCGACGTTCACGACGAGCGCCGGTGCGCGCGCGATGAGCCGCTCGACCGCCTCATGCAGTTCGCACTCGTAGGCTCCGACGAGCTTGGCGGTGTGCACGATGTCGCCGCGCCGGCGCGGGTAGTGCATGCCGGCGAACGGGCCGCGGCGCACATGATCGTCGAGCCGCGTCGCGATGCGTGCCGCCGGCGCGGTGAGTCCGCGGCGCGCGAGCAGTGCCTCGGCCTGCCCGCGGGTGCGCCACGCGATCAGCGCGCGTCCGGGGGCGCCGAGCCGGGTCTCGATGAAATGACGCAGCCCGCGGCGCGCCACCGGTCAACTCTCGAAGACGAGGTCGCCGTCGTCCTGGAGACCGATCTCGCTCTGATAGGCGCAGACCCCGCAGACGCGGACGACGATCCAGGCCGCGCCGAGTTCGTTGACGATCGACTCGGGCGCGGGCTTGGCCGTGAGCTTCTTGAAGGAGTATTCCTTGCAGTGCGAGCAGGCGTGCGCCTTGGCGATCCGCTCCGCGCGCTCGCGTGTGATCTTCGCCACTACTTCTCCTCGGGACCCGTGAACGGGCCGGGGAGGCGCGGCACCGCCGGCTTCTCGGCGGCGAGGGCGCCGCCGCGGAGCAACTCCTTGATGCCTCCGATCGCTCCGAGGACACCGATCGCCTCGCTCGGCAGGAAGATGGTGGTGCCCTTGCCCTGCGCGATCTGCGGCAGCGAGTCGATGTAGCGGAGGCCCAGGAGGTAGGTCGCGGCCTCACCGGGGGGAAGTGAGGCGGCGATGCGCTTCATCGCCTCGGCTTCGGCATCGGCCATGGCGAGGCGCGCGGTGGCGAGGCCTTCGGCGCGGAGGATCGCCGCGCCCTTCTCGCCCTCGGCCTTCCGGATCTGCGCTTCCTTCTGGCCCTCGGACTCGAGGATCGCGGCGCGCTTGGAGGCTTCGGCGTTGGTGACGGCGGCGCGGCGCTCGCGTTCGGCGCGCATCTGCAGTTCCATCGACTGCTGGATGTCGCGCGGCGGCTCGATGCTCTGGAGTTCGACGCGCGTGACGTCGACGCCCCAGCCGATGGAGGCTTCTTCGATGACCTCGCGCATCTTGCGATTGATCATGTCGCGCGAGGCGAGCGTCTGGTCGAGCTCGATGTCGCCGACGATGTTGCGCAGCGTGGTGCGGGTGAGCGTCTCGAGCGCGTACGGCAGGTTCTGCACCGAGTAGGTGGCCTTCTGCGGATCGGCGACGCGGTAGTACATCACGGCATCGATGTCGATGGTCACGTTGTCCTTGGTGATCACCGGCTGCGACGGGAAGTTGAGCACCTGTTCGCGGAGGTCGATGCGCGCGGTGCTGCTCGCGACGATCTTCTTGAGCCCGGTGACGTCGCTCTCGAAGAAGCGGACGTCGATGGTCTTGGCGCGCTCGACGAACGGGATGAGGATGTTGAGGCCCGAGCGGGCGACGCGATTGAAGCTGCCGAGGCGTTCGACGACCATCACCTCGGCTTGGCCGATGATGCGGACGCTCTTGGCGATGAGGACGACGAGTACGGCGGCGACGACGCCGAAAAAGATCTCCATGGTTCCCTCCGGGGGGATGCCGTGATACTAGCGGGGGGCCGGGTGTGCGTCCACCGGGCCCCCCGTCACCGCGCGTTCACCGGAGCGGCGCGCTCATTCCCAGCTGAAGTCGGCGACGAAGATGTTGGTCTCGCCTTCGCTCTTGGCGTTCCGGTTGGAGGCCCAGATGAGCTTCTTGCCGTCGGGGCTGAACATCGCGAAGCCGTCGAAGCTCTCGTGCGTGGTGAGCTTCTCGAGCTTGTCGGCGGTGGCCATCGATTGGGCGACGTCGACGAGGTAGAGCTCGAAGTTGCGGCTGCGCGGCGCGACGAAGTTGGACGAGAAGATGATCTTGGTGCCGTCGGGGCTCCAGGAGGGTCCGAAGTTGGCGCCGCCGAGGGCGGTCACTTGGCGCTGGTCGGAACCGTCGGCGTTCATGACGAAGAGCTCGACCTTGCTCGGGCGGATGAGGCCCTGCGCGAGGAGCTCCTGGTACTGCGCGAGCTCGCCGGCGTCCTTCGGATGATGGGCACGGTAGATGATCTTCGTGCCGTCGGGCGACCACCAGGGACCGCCGTCGTAGCCGGGCACGTCGGTGAGCCGGCGGACGTCGGATCCGTCGACGTTCATGGTATAGATGTCGAGATCGCCGTCCTTGAGCGACGTGAAGACGATCTTCTTGCCGTCGGGCGAGAGGACGGCCTCGGCGGTGTAGGCGTCGTAGTTGGTGAGGCGCGTGGTGCCGGTGCCGTCCCGGTTCACGGTGTAGATGTCGTACTTGTCGAGCGGCCAGACGTAGCCCTTGGAGGGATCGGGCTTGGCGGGACAGGCCTCGTCGTGCGCCGTGCTCGACGCGAAGAGGACGCGGTCGGAGCCGGGGAGGAACCAGCCGCAGGTGGTCTTGCCGCGGCCGTCGGAGATGCGGGACAGGTCCGAGCCGTCGGCGCGCATGACGTACTGCTGATCGCAGGTGCGGCCGTCGCGCGTGGACTGGAGGGTGATCCACTTGCCGTCGTTGCTCCAATACGCCTCGGCGTTCTCGCCACCGAAGGTGAGCTGACGGATGTTGCTGAGGCGCGTCTCGCCGGGCTCGGCCGGGAGGGTGACGACGGGGGCGGCGGAAGTCCGCTCACAGGCAGCCGCTCCGAGGAGCGCGGTGATCAACAGGATTCGCTTGGACATCGGAACGGTCGGGGGGAGGTGTTCGGTGGATCAGTCGCGGCGCGTCGTCACGACGGGCGCGCCGGAACCGCCCAGCGCGATGAGCTCGCGGGTGGTGCGTCCGCGGCGCAGCAGTTCGAGCGCGCGCGTGAGCTGCGGATCGTCGGGGACGTCGCGGCGTTTCCAGGTGGAATCGCCGAAGGCGCGGCGCGCGATGCGATCGCCGAGGAGCCGGTCGACGTAGCGGCCGCCGGCATTCCATTCGGCGCGCTCGACGGCGACGCCGCGCGCGGTGAGGCGCGTGAGGAAGTCGTCGCGCATCGCGGGAGTCACCTTGAAGTCGGGCGCGACGATTCCCTTGAGCGTGAAGGCGTACTCGTCGAGCGTGATGTAGACGTCCTGCGAGCGCGGCACGAGGAGCCGGGCGAGCTTCTGCTCGGCGGTGGTGAGCGTGTCGTAGGGGACGATGACGTCGGGCGTGATGGCGCCGCCGCCGTACACGGCACGGCCGCCGTCCGACTTGAAGACCGGGCGCTTGCGACGGTCCGCTTCGGTCTCGAGCGAGTCGGGATGGACCTCGATGAGGTTGCCGGCGGCGTCGAGCACGCGCTCCTTCTGGATGGAGCGACCGCTCGGCGTGTACCACTTGCCGGTGGTGAGCTTGATCGCGTAGCCGCCGTCGAGGCGATAGACCGACTGGACGAGGCCCTTGCCGAACGACGTGGTGCCCACGACGAGCGCGCGGTCATGGTCCTGCAGCGCGCCGGCGACGATCTCCGAGGCGGAGGCCGTGTAGCCGTCGGTGAGCACGACGATCGGGATGGTCGGGGCGAGCGGATCGGCTTCGGCGACGTAGCGCTCGTCGGGCGCGCCGCGGCCGCGCACGGTGGCGAGCTCGCTGC
The DNA here is from genome assembly GCA_043748515.1 of Gemmatimonadota bacterium. GTDB lineage: Bacteria > Gemmatimonadota > Gemmatimonadetes > Gemmatimonadales > Gemmatimonadaceae > Pseudogemmatithrix. The sequence continues at coordinate 14,759 of JAYTNC010000388.1, forward strand.
CTCGCGCGACGAACATGTTCGTGAGGTCGAGCGCCTGATCGAGGAAGCCGCCGGTGTTGCGACGCAGGTCGATGACGAGACCGGTCGCGCCCTCGGCCTGCAGGCGGCGGAGGTTCTCGGCGAACTCGCGTGTGGTGGTCTCGTTGAACTGCTGGAGCGGGATGTAGGCGGTCTTCCCCTCGAGCATGAGCGCGTAGGGGATGGCGGGGATGCGGATGGTGCGGCGCGTGAACTCGACCTCGAACGGCGCGTCGACGCCCGGGCGGGCGAAGCGCGCCTTCACGCGAGTGCCCGGCGGTCCCTTGAGGCCGCTGGAGACCTGATCGACCTTCCAGCCGCGCGTGCTCGCGGTGTCGACGCCGACGATGCGGTCGCCCTCACGGATGCCGGCTTCTTCGGCGGGCGTGTTCGGGTAGACCTTGGAGATCATGATCGAGCCCTGCTGATCCTCGATCAGCATGCCGATGCCGCCGTAGAAGCCGCCGGTATTCTGGTTGAAGGCTTCGAGATCCTTGGGCGTGTAGAGCTCGGAGTACGGATCCTTGAGTTCGGCGACGAGGCCGCGGGCGGCGCGCTCGTAGAGCGCGCCGGTGCCAATGGAGTCGACGAAGCGGTCGGTGACGATCGCCATGACCTGGTCGAAGAGGCGCGCGCCGTTGAGCGAGGCGCGTTCCTGGACGACGAAGGCACCCGCCGCCGCGGGAATGGCGACGAGGGCAGCGATGGCGAGGGTACGGGACCGTGACATTCAGGCGACCTCAGTTGGGGCTCTGGGGGAACGTAAGGGAGCTATACCCCAGAGGCCAGCGACGGGTCGGCCCGTAAAAGTACGGATGGAGCGCCGCGCGGCAGATCAGCCCTCGTTGAGCCCTCGTTCAACCCTCGTAGCGGACCGTCCAGGCGCGGCCGTCCTGCGAGCAGTCGGCGCGGCGCACGATGCCGGCGGCGACGAGCATCTCGTGCGCGGGTTGCAGCACGCGTTGGAGATGCGAGGGATAGCGCTGGCTGAGCGGCAGGATCTCGGCGAGCCGTTCGAGCGGGAGGACCACACGCTCGCGGGTGTCGCCGCGCGCGGCCGCGAGGAGCCGGTAGAGGCGTCTGGCGACCGGCGACGAGAGCTGGAAATACGTGGGCGCGACGAGGCCGCAGACGTTTCCGGCGGCGATGTTGGCGCGAATGGGCGCAGCGAGCACGACCCGGGCGTCGCCCGGTTCGTTGGAGGCGAGCGAGGGAAAGAGTGCGAGCTGGTCTCGGTCGGTGAGGCGGCGCCGATCGATCGCGACGGCGGAGAGAATGGTGAAACGCGCGGAGCCGAGCTTGCCGGTGCGCGCGTCGAGCCAGGCGCCTTCGCTCTCGAGGACGGTGCGTTCGAGCCGTCCGAGTGCGCCGCGGAGCTGTTCGTAGGTGCGGCCGTCGACGCGCCGTCCCATGGACCGGAGGAAGGCGTGCAGCGTGAAGGTGAGCGCGCCGTCGGCTGGTTGTTCGGCCTCGTGGAAGCGTCGCATGAGCTCGACGTAGACGTCCTGATCGAACGTGCCCGGGAGCCGCTCGCCGGGCGCGGGGAGGACGCGCCAGCGCCCACCGGTGTCGGTGGTGAAGGCTACGACGGAGTCTTCCGAGCTATCGGAGAGTCGGAAGAGTGGCAGTGCCTCGAGTGCACGGTCGAGCTGGACGGTGCGAGTCGGGGGCCGCCGGCGAGGGGCAGGGGACATCAGCCCCTAATGTCGGTCCGCTCGTGAAACCGGGCAAGAGGCCCGTCAGCGCACGTCTTCGCGACCGAGGGCGGCGCGGACCGACTCGCGGATGGCGATGAGCGTGGAATCGCGGGCCGCGGCGCTGTCCTCGCGGACGTGCAGCTCGATCCCTTCGGCGACGGTCACGCGGCGCCAGATCGCCGGGGCGTCGTCATCGTGGCGCACCTGGAGATCGGCGCCGCTGCCGAGTGCGGGGGCGAGTGCCACGGCGACGCGCTTCTCGAGCTGGTCCCCATGCAGGTCGGCGAGCTCCGACTTGATGATGTCGAGCGTCTGCCCCTCGCGCTGTCGGACCTTGATGGCGAGGAGCTGAAGCAGATGGCGGTAGTGATACGTCGCCGCGGTGCCTTTGCCCTCGGGGTGATCGAGGAGTCCGTTGGCCACGTAGAACCGGATCGCGCGGGCGCTGGGTGTGGCGCGCGCGGAGGAGTTCGTGGGGCGCATGCCGGCCGCGTCGACGAGCGCCGTTGCGTGCGCGGCGAGTCCGCGCGCGTTCCACGGGGCGTGCCGCGAGTGAGCGCGGAGAAGGGCGACGGGCGAGTCCGACATCGTGCCGAAAGATTAGCGTGCGCGGGCGGCGCTGGATAGGCGAGTCACGACGCGACGCGCACGCGAAGGCCCGGCAGCGCACTTGCGCTACCGGGCCCGGACCTTCACACCGCGCTGAGCGTACGGGAGTCGCGCGTTACTTCTTGCCGGCGGGATTCTTGGTGGTCTTCTTGGCCGGCGCCTTGTGCGTAACCTTCTTCGCGACCGTCTTCGCCGCCGTCTTCTTCACGGCCTTCTTGGCGGCGGGCTTCGCCGGCTTCTTCGCGACCTTCTTGGGCGCGGGCTTCTTGGCGACGGGCTTCTTGGCGACGGGCTTCTTCGCTGCGGGCTTCTTCGCTGCGGGCTTGGCCAGTGCGGCCTTCACCGGAGGCTTCGCGACCGGCTTGGCCGCGGGCATGGCGGCAGGTTTTGCGGGTGCCACCTTCGCGGGTGCCGCCTTCGCGGGCACCGCGGCCTTCACGGGAGCCGGCTTCGCCGCCGGCTTCGCTACGGGCGCGGGAGCTGAGGGGATCTCGAGCTCACCGGTCTCGAAGATGCTCGGCACGCGCGGCTTCTCGGCGGGCTTGCGGCCACGACGGCGGATGACCGGTTCACCGAACGGGTCCTCTTCGTCTTCGTCGTCGGTGACGGGCGCGGCGGGGGCGACGCCGCCCTCCTCCTCCTCCTCGTCGGATTCATCGGTCGAGTCCCAGAGCGAGTCCGACTGGTCCTTGTTCATGGCCCAGCCGCCGTCCTCGTTCTCGTCCTCGTCGTAGGAGGCGCCACCACCACCACCACCACCACCACCACCGTACCCAGCCTCTTCGGAATCGTCATCGCGATCCGAGAAGAGACGGTCGAACATCTCCGCATCAAGCGGCATGTGGGCCTCCGTTCATCAATAATGGTACGCCGTACGCTCAGGACGCTGAATACACTGGGTGACCCCTTGGAGTCAAGCGGGGTTCCCTGCGCGTCGATTCGCGAGCGCCGGAACGTCCGCGGCCGGCGCGTCGGCAACGCCGCTGGCTGTTCCGCGCTTCCGGGTGGCCCAGACCGCCATGTCGTCGAGCAGGGTGTAGACCGCCGGCACCACGAAGAGGGTCAGGAGGGTCGAGGTGATGAGTCCGCCGATGACGGCGTGGGCCATGGGCGAGCGCTGCTCGGCGCCCTCGCCGATCGCCATCGCGAGCGGGATCATGCCGAAGATCATCGCCGCGGTGGTCATGATGATCGGGCGGAGGCGGATGCGGCCGGCCTCGAGGATCGCACTGAGCCGGTCCTTGCCCTCTCCGCGCGCATGGTTCACGAAGTCGATGAGCAGGATGCCGTTCTTGGTCACCAGGCCCATGAGCATGATGATGCCGATCATCGACATGACGTTGAGCGTGCCGCCGGTGATGAGCAGCGCGAGCGAGACGCCGAGGAGCGAGAGCGGGAGCGAGAGCATGATCGCCAGTGGCTGGAGGAACGAGCCGAACAGCGAGGCGAGGATGAGATAGATGAATACGATCGCGAGGACGATCGCCTCGAGGACGAAGCCCTTGGTCTCGTTGAGGTTCTGGACGTCGCCGCCGAAGACGGTGCGGTAGCCGGCGGGGAGCACCATCGACTCGAGCGCGGATTCGGTCGCGGTCGCGACGTCGCCGATGGCGGCGCCGGGCATGACGCCGGAGGAGACCGAGATCTGCCGTTCGAGCTGCCGACGTTCGATCGTCTGCGGGCCGACGCCGGCGCGGACCTCGGCGACCTGCGAGAGCGGGATCGCCGCGGGAAGGCCGGTGGTCGGATCGATCGCGGTGCCGGTGACGGGGATGTTCGAGACGTCCTCGGCGCTGGTGCGCAGCGATTCGGGATAGACCACGCGCACGTCGTGCGTGTAGCCCTGCTCGTCCTGCCAGAGCGTGGCGCGCGATCCGCTGAAGAGCGGCTGGAGCGTGGCGGCGATGGAGCCGACGCCGAGGCCGGCCGACCAGGCCTGCTGGCGATCGACGCGGACGTCGAGTTGCGGGATGTCGCCCTGATCGCTCGACGTGGGCTCACCGATGCCGGGGACATCGCGCATGATCTCGAGCACCTGATTGGCGACCAGCTTGAGGCGCGCCGGCTCGGGACCCTGAACCTTCACGTCGATCGGCTGGCGATAGCCGCCGAAGATCGAGCGCGTGCCGTCGATGCTGGCGCGCGCGCCGCTGACCATGCGGAGCTTCGGCCGGAGGTCGTTCTGGATCTCGGCCATGGAGCGGTCGCGGTCGTGCTGCGGCTTGAGGCGGACGAAGAGCTGTCCGCCGGTGCCCGAGCCGCGACCGCCGCCGCCGCCGATGGTGAGGTAGGTGAACTCGACCTCGGGGATGCGCTTGACGATGGTGTCGAGCGACTGGCCCTTGGCGACGATGAAGTCGACGCGCGAGCCCGGCGTGACGCGGTAGGAGACGTTGAACTCGCCGGCGTCGTAGTCGGGCATGAAGGTGAAGCCGAGGCTGCCGGCGATGATGAAGGCGACGACGACCGACCCGACGGCACCGCCGAGCACGAGCCAACGGTGCGTGATCGCCTTGTGCAGCAGCGGCGGGTACATGTCGGAGACTCGTTCGAACCAGGCGTCGAAGGCGAGTGCGATGCGACGGATCGGTCCCGCGTTCTTGCGGGCCTCCTCGCCGTGCTGCTCGGCTTCGGGGTCGTGCCAGATGCTCGAGAGCATCGGGTCGAGCGTGAACGAGACGAAGAGCGAGACGGCGACCGCGAAGGCGACGGTGACGCCGAACTGGTAGAAGATCTTGCCGATCATGCCGCCCATGAAGGCGACGGGGATGAACACCGCGATGACGGCGAGCGTCGTCGCGAAGACGGCGAGGCCGATCTCGTCGGTGCCCTCCTTCGCGGCGAGATAGTGGTCCTTCCCCATGGCGACGTGCCGCACGATGTTCTCGCGCACGACGATCGCGTCGTCGATCAGGAGGCCGATCGAGAGGGAGAGCGCGAGCAGCGTCATGGTGTTCAGCGTGAAGTCGAACATCCACATGGCGAAGAAGCTCGAGACGATCGCGACCGGCAGGGTGAGGCCGGTGATGACGGTCGAGCGCCACGAGTTGAGGAACAGGTAGATGATCATCACCGTGAGGATCGCGCCGAGGACGAGCGTGAGCTCGACGTCGAAGAGGGCCTCGCGGATCTTGCTGGAGTCGTCGCGGATGATGCGGAGTCCGATGTCGCTCGGGAGCTGCTCCTGCAGTTCCTCGATGACGACGCGCACCTGATCGGCGACCTCGACGGTGTTGGAGCCGGTGATCTTGAGCACTTCGAGCGAGAGGGCGGGGACCTCGCCCATGAGCGAGGCGCTGCGCTTCTCGGCGGTGCCGTCGACGATCGTGCCGACGTCGCGCACGCGGATGGGCGCGCCGTTGCGGACGACGACGGTGACGTCGCCGAAGGCGAGCGGATCGGCGATGCGGCCGGTGATGCGGACGAGGCGTTCGGTGTCGCCGCGCTGGATGCGGCCGGCGGGGACCTCCTGGTTCTCGCGCTGGAGCGCGGCGACGACCTGCCCGGGCGAGATGCCGTAGGCGCGCAGGGCCGTGGGGTCGAGTTCGACGCGGATCTCGCGCGCGGTGCCGCCGACGATGTTCACGCCGCCGACGCCGGGGATCGACTCGATGCGCTTGCCGATGACCTCGTCGGCGAGGTCGGTGAGCTCGCGCATGGGGCGCGTGTCGCTCTGCATGACGATGCTCATGATCGGCCGGTCGTTCGGGTCGAACCGGATGATCACGGGCTCCTCGATGTCGCGCGGGAGCTGCCGGCGGATGCGGGCGACCTTGCCCTGCACCTCGGGCTGCATCTTCATGACGTCGACGCCGAGGTTGAACTGGAGGCGCACCATCGACGAGCCTTCGCTCGAGGTGGAGGTGATCTCCTTGAGACCCTCGGTGGTGTTGAGCGCTTCCTCGATCGGCTTGGAGATCTCGCGTTCGACGACCTCAGGCGAGGCGCCGGGGTAGGCGGTCTGCGCGACGATCGTCGGATACGTGACGTCGGGGTACTCGTCGACCGCGAGGCGGAAGAACGAGACGCCGCCGAGCACCACGAGCGCGATCATCAGCATCGTGGCGAAGACGGGGCGCTTGATCGAAACGTCGGAGAGGAACATCGAAGGACCCTGAAGGGGCGGGGCGCGGGAGCGCGCCGCCGGTCGTGGCGGAAGCCGAGCTTGGCGGAGCCTGGGGGAGCCGAGAGCCTTACGGCCGTGTGCGGTTCGCTTCGGTGCCGATCACCTGCACCTGCATGCCGGCGCCGAGGAGGCCGACGTTGCCGATGACGATCTCGTCACCGGCGGCGAGCCCTTGGACGACCTGAACGACTCCGCGGGCCTCGTCGACGATGCCGAGCGTGACGTCGGCCCGGGCGATGGCGCCGCCGACGACCTTCCAGACGAAGATCGCGCCGCCGGCCGTCGCGGCCGTCTGGCGGATCGCGGTCTGCGGGATGACGATCTGCCCGTCGAGCGAACGTTCGATGATCTGGCCGGTGGCGAAGGTGTTGCCCTTGAGTGCGCCGTTGGCGTTGGGGACCTGCACGAAGACGGTGACCGACTGCGACTGCAGGTCGATGGTCGGGCTCACGCGCGCGACGCGACCGACGATGTTGCGGCCGTCGGCGGTGAAGCGGACCTCCTGGCCGCGCCTGAGCACCGAGGCGCGGCGCGCCGGCACGGCGGCGGTGAGTTCGAGGACGTCGCTGCGCACGAGCGTGAAGAGTTCGGCGCCACGCGAGACGCGCTCGCCGTTCTCGACGTTGCGCTTCTCGACGACGCCGTTGACCGGCGAGATGACGCGCGTGTCGCGCGAGACCGAGGCGGCGGCCTTCACGCGCGACTCGGCGGCCGCGAGGCGCGCCTGCGCGGTGAGCGCGCCCTGTTCGGCGGCGCGCCTGTCGCGCTCGGCGACGGCGCCCGCCTTGAAGAGGTCGCGCGTCTGCTCGAGGTTCCACTGCGCCGTGTTCGATTCGGTGCGCGCGGCGAGTTCGTCGGCCTCGGCGGAGCGGAGGGCGGCTTCCTGCTCGGAGCGCTCGAACTCCCCGAGCACCGTGCCGACGCGGACGGCGTCGCCTTCGCGGACGTTGAGCGCGACGAGATCGCCCTCGATGCGGGCGCGGACGCTGATGGTCTCGATGGGGCGGAGATTGCCGCTGACGGCGATGCCGGATTCGATGATGCCGGGCGCGACCTTGTGGATGTCGGCGCCGGAGAGGACGACCGAGCCGCCACCGCGACCGGCGGTGCCGCCCATGCCGGCGCCACCGGCGCCGGATGCACCGGACTTGGTGCCTGACGCCTCCGACTTGGCGGGCGTCGCGGCGCTGGCCGGCGGTGTGTCCTCACCGCCACAGGCGGCGAGGGCGAGCGAGGCGACGAGCAACAGGCTCGCACGCGTGATGGAGTGCATCGTGGGGGTGCTCATCGAGTGGCCCCGGCGGAGACGGTGCTGCCGTCAGGGAGCGGGATCGGCACCGCGCGCGCGCGCGCGAGTTCGGCCACCGCGAGATAGAGATCGAAGGTCGCGCGCGCCTCGGTGGAGCGCGCGGTGAGGAGCGCGAGCTGTGCGTCGGAGACGTCGAGCTGGGTACCGATGCCGCGGCCGAAGCGCAACGAGGCGAGCCCGAACGCTTCTTCCGCCTCACGCACGTTGGCGGCACGTGCGGTGAAGGTGGCCTGCGCACGGGTGAGTTCGGCGCGGGCGCGTTCGATGTCGATGCCGGCCTGCTCGCGCACCTGCCGCACCTGCAGGTCGGCGACGCGTGCGTTGGCCTGCGCGAGGTCGATCGCGCCCTTGGCGCGGAGTCCGTCGAACAGCGGCCACTGCAGCTGCACGTTGAAGTTGCGGTCGGGGAACCAGCCGTTGTTCTGGCAGGGGCGCGTGGCGGTGCCGGGATTGGCGCAGAAGCTCAGCGAGCTCTCGCCCATGCGCGTCGGCACGCCGTTGAAGGCCGGCAGGGCGAGGTAGCCGTAGGTGAAGCTCGCGTTGAGCGTCGGCAGGAGATCGGCGCGGGCCACGCGGATGGCCGCTTCGCGCGCGCTCGCGGTGAGCTCGGCGGCGCGCACGCCGGGGCGCACGCTGCTGGTGCGGTCCTGCGCGGCGGCCGCGGCGAGGGTCTGCACGGCCGCGCCGTCGAGCGCGGTGGAGAGCGCGATGGGTTGCGCGAGCGGGATCTGCAGGAGCCGTTTGAGCTCGAGCTCGGCGAGGACGCGGTCGTTCTCGGCCTGGAGCGCGAGCGGCTCGAGGTTGGAGCGCTCGACGCGCGCGCGGAGGACGTCGTAGCGCGACGCGCGCCCCGAGCGCTCGAGCTGTTCGACCTGCGCGAGGCGCTCGTCGGCGAGGACGAGGTTGCGACGCTGGATGTCGGCGAGGCGGGCCTGGAGCGAGACGCCGAGGTAGGCGCGTTGCGCGCCGACGATGAGGTCGGCGCGGATCTCGTCGCGCGTGGCGATGGCGGCGCGCTCGCTGCGGGCGGCGGCCTGGTTGGCGCTGACGACGCGGCCGCCCTGGAAGAACGACTGCTGGAAGAGGACGTTCGTGTTGTAGGTGTAGCTCTGGCCGAAGACGTTGCCGACGATGCGCGCGCGGGCGTTCTCGACCTGCTGGCCGTAGCTGGAGTTGAGGCGGACCTGCGGGAGTCCCGCGGCGCGCGCCGCCGTGACCTGCGCGTCGGCGACCTCGACCTGCGCGGAGGCGATGCGCGCCTCGTCGGAGGTGCGGAGCATGCGCTGCACGGCCTCGGCGAGCGTGAGGCGGAGCGTGTCCGGGGACTGGGTCTGCAGCGCCGTCGCGGTGCCCGCGATCAGGGCGAACGATCTGAAGAGGGCAATCATCAGACTGCTAACGCGCGAAGAGGCGGTTCTGTTCAGGGGACCGTCGTGTCACCGAGCCCTCCAGACCTCGATCGCGCCGGGGCGTTCCGTGGACGACGCGCTATTCCTGGACCGCCTCGAGGAAGTGGAGCGTCTTGCGCCGAAGGACGATGGCCTTGAGCGCCTGGAAGACGGCGGGGTCGAGGAGCGAGCCGGAGCGTTCCTCGAGGAAATTGAGGGCGTCGTTGGGCGTGAGCGCCTCGCGCCAGGCGCGAGGCGAGGTGAGCGCGTCGAAAGCGTCGGCGGCGGCGAGGACGCGTCCGCCGAGGGAGATGTTCTCGCCGGCGAGCCCGCGCGGGTAGCCCTGTCCGTCCCAGTGCTCGTGATGATCCCGGATGGCGGGCAGGAGATGCGCGATGGGTTTGAGGGCGGAGAGGATCTCCATGCCGATGCGCACGTGCTCGCGGACGTGGTCGAACTCTTCGGGCGTGAGCGTGCCGGGCTTGTTGAGCACCGATTCGCAGATGCCGATCTTGCCGACGTCCATGAGGCGCCCGGCGAGGCGGAGGTTCTCGACCCCGTCGTCGGAGAGCCCGAGGTGCGACGCCATGGAGGCGGCGAGGTCGGCGACGCGATCGGAGTGGCCGCGGAGGAAGGCGTCCTTGGCCTCCTGCGCCGTGACAAGGGTGCGCACGACGTCGACGATGACGTTGTTGAGGAGTTCGCGCTCGCGGTTGAGCTCCTCGGTCTGCGCGGCGACCTCCTCGCGGATGATGCGTTCGACCTTGCGCTGCTCGATGGAGAGCTCGCGCTTGTGGAGGACGCGTTCGACGGCGGCGGCGAGATCGCTGAGCTCGATGGGCTTCATGAGATAGTCCATCGCGCCGTGCGCGAGCGCCTCCGTCGCGGTCGGAGCGTCGTTCACGGCGGTGAGCATCATGATCGCGAGATCGGGATCGATGGCGAGCGCGGCGGGCACGAGTGCGAGTCCGGTCATGCCGGGCATGCGCACGTCGGCGAGCATGAGGACGTGCCGTTCGCGCTCGAGCGCGTCGAGCGCCGCCGGGCCGGAGTCACAGGTCGTGACCTCGTAGCCCTTGGAGCGCAGGAACTTCGCGATGGCCGAGCGAATGAGCTCTTCGTCGTCGACGAGGAGGATGCGGCGGATCTGGGGCTCGGTAACGGCCCGCATGGTCCGCGAGATGCGATTCGGCCGGGAGGTGCGGCGTTCGTTCATCGGCGGTCGATTCTCCCGCGGCTCGGCCATTGCATGCCGCAAAGATACGCGATGGCGGTCGGTCTGCCACCAGTGGGGGAAGTTCGGGCGATTGTGATCAAGGGCGGGCAAGCGCGGCGCTGGCGCCGGAAAGGATGATAACAGTGGCTTTTAACAAGCCTGTTACTGGCTTGAAGATGGCGTGCAATGGTCTGGACTTTTCGAAGTAAACGGCGGTCTGGCTCACGGCGTTGGTCGGCTGACCGGCGCCGACGGGTTCGCGGCTTCGCGAATGGCGGCCGTGATGTCCGGATCGTGATCCGTGTATTCCGGGAGTCCCTTCGCGCGTTCGCGATCGGCGACTTCGATAAGCCGAGTGGCGAACGCGCTGCGTGAGGCGGTGTCGAGGCGCATCCCTGCGGTACGCATCGCAAGGATCAGGCCGAGCAGATGGTCGGGCTGACTGGCGAGGATGGTGTCGGCCTGCGCCTTGGCCATCTCGGCGTCACCGGAGACCATGGCGAGGATGCCGAGGTCGTAGCGACGGTGGTCGTCGAGCGGCGCGAGCGCGAGCTGGCTCTGGATGGCCATGGGCGCGAAGAACCGCACGCTGTCGCTCTTGCCGGCGCGGACGTACTCCATGACGCGCTGGAAGAGTCGGTCGGCGCGTTCGGTGGGGCTCATCTGACTGATGTCGGGGGCGCGGCCCGGGGAGTCGGCGACGGCGATCGCGGCGGCGGGGCTCGGCGAGCCGCCGCCGAAGCTGCGGCCGGCGATGTATGCGATGAGGCTGAGGAGGGCGATGCCGGCGACGGCCCATGGCAGCACCATCTGAGCGCCGCCTGACGCACGGCTCCCCGCGGCTGCGGGGCGCGCACTGCCGTCGGTCGGAGTGCCGCAGCGCTGGCAGAACTTCGCGGTCGCGCGCGTCTCGGCGCCGCATGAGGTGCAGAATCGCTTGGTCGTCATCTCCTCCAAAGCTAATCGTCCCGTTCGATCCGTGGTCACGCGTGCGAGTCCCCGCGGGGTGCGCGGTGGCGCAGTCCACACCGGACCGCCGATATTGCGGACACGATGACCGCACCCCGAACAGTCCCCGCCGACCTGAGTGGCGCGAGCGCGAAGGAGATCCTCGAGATCGCGCACGCGAACCAGGTGCGCTTCCTGCGCCTGCAGTTCACCGACATCCTTGGCATCAACAAGAACGTCGAGGTGCCTGCCTCGCAATTCCAGAAGGCGCTCGCGGGCGACATCCTCTTCGACGGCTCTTCGATCGAGGGGTTCGTGCGCGTGGAGGAGTCGGACATGCTGCTCATGCCCGACCTGTCGACGTTCCGGATCTTCCCGTGGGGCGATCCCGGGTCACGCGTGGCGCGCGTGATCTGCGACGTGACGTCGCCGGAGGGCGAGGCGTTCCCCGGGGACCCGCGGCAGGTGCTCAAGCGGCAGGTCGCGCGGGCGGCGGAGATGGGCTACGTGATGAAGGCCGGGATGGAGGCGGAGTTCTTCCTGTTCAAACAGACGTCGGACGGGGCGGCGGCGACGACGACGCACGATGTGGGCGGGTACTTCGACCTCGCGCCGATGGACCGCGGCGAAGAGGCGCGCCGCGCGATCGTGGCGACGCTCGAGCAGATGGGGTTCGAGGTGGAGGCGGCGCACCATGAGGTCGCGCACGGGCAGCACGAGATCGACTTCCGCTATGCCGACGCGCTCACGACGGCCGACAACATCGCGACGTTCCGGTTCGTGGTGAAGCACGTCGCGCAGCAGTTCGGGCTCATGGCGTCGTTCATGCCGAAGCCGATCTTCGGGCAGAACGGGAGCGGGATGCACACGCACCAGTCGCTGTTCAAGAATGGCGAGAACGCGTTCTTCGACGCGGCGGGCGAGTATCAGCTCTCGACGGTGGCGCATCATTATCTGGGCGGGCTGCTCAAACATGCGCGCGGGATGTGCGCGATCACGAACCCGTTGGTGAACTCGTACAAGCGGCTGGTGCCGGGCTACGAGGCGCCGGTGAACGTGGCGTGGTCGATGCGCAACCGCTCGCCGCTGATCCGTGTGCCGGCGCGCCGCGGCGCGGGGACGCGACTCGAACTGCGCTCGCCGGACCCGGCGGCCAACCCGTACCTCGCGCTCGCGGTGATGCTCGCGGCCGGGCTCGACGGGATCGCCACGGAGGCGACGAGCCGCGAGCCGGTGAACGAGAACATCTATGAGATGAGCTTCCGCGAGCGCCGTCGTCTGCGGATCGACGACCTGCCGCACGACCTCAACGAGGCGTGCGACGAGCTCGAGAAGGATGCGGAGATCCAGGACGCGCTCGGGACGCATGTGTGCGAGCACTTCCTCGCCGCGAAGCGCGAGGAATGGCGCGAGTACATCTCGCAGGTCTCGGCGTGGGAGCTGGACCAGTACCTGGCGAAGTACTGAGGTGCAGGTGGCGCACTAGACTTCTGGTGAACAGGCGGGCCGGCCGCTCACGCACCACGCACCACGCACCACGCACCACGCACCACGCACCACGCCGTATGCAGGACGGCTCACGCGTTACGTAGTCCTTCGGAGGTCCACGGGTGTTCGATGGTACGACAGGAGCTGCCTCGCCCTCGTTATGGGGTACATCGG
>JAYTNC010000389.1:0-2059 GCA_043748515.1 Gemmatimonadota bacterium
GCTGCTAGCGTCACTCGGCGATCAGCGTGCGCGTGCGAGAGGTCCCGGGGCGTGGCCTGTCGCGTGGCGGGATGCATTCAATTACAAGTGGAGAGGGGATACCCATCATGCCAGGCAGTGGAATCATCATCGTCACCGGTTCCAGCGGGTCGATCGGCACGGCCGTGATGCGACGGTTCGCCGGGCGCTTCGAGGGCGTCATCGGCTTCGACCGCAAGGCGCCCACGCCGCCGCCGGAAGGCTGCGTGGCCATCGCCGTCGACGTGACGTCGGATGAGAGCGTGCGGGCTGGGCTCGGCACCGTGCGACAGCATCACGGGGCACACGTCGCCTCGGTGATCCACCTGGCCGCCTACTACGACTTCTTCGGCGCGCCGAGCCAGAAGTACGACGAGATCACCGTGCGCGGAACGAGCCGCCTGCTGCGCGGACTTCACGAGCTCGAGTTCCAGGTGGAGCAGTTCGTCTTCTCCAGCACGATGCTCGTGCACAAGCCAGGGGAGCCGGGCGAGTTCATCACGGAAGACTGGCCGATCGAGCCGACGTGGGCGTACCCGGAGTCGAAGGTTCGCACCGAGCAGCTCATCCGCGCCGAGCGCGGCGCCATCCCGGCCGCGCTGCTGCGCATCGCCGGCGTATACGAGGATCGCTGCCACTCGATCCCGCTGGCGCACCAGATCCAGCGCATCTACGAGCGCGACCTCACCAGCCGGGTCTACTCCGGCTCCACCGCGCACGGCCAGTCGTTCATGCACATGGACGACCTCGTGGACGCCATCGAGCGAGTCGTGGACCGTCGCGCCGCGCTGTCGCCGGAGCTCGCTATCCTGTTGGGCGAGCCCGAGGCACTCAGCTACGACGAGCTGCAGCACACCATCGCGAGATTGATCCGTGGCGAAAGCAGGGAGACCATCGAGATCCCCGGCGCGCTGGCACCGGTGGCCAAGGCCGGCGCGTGGGTGCTGGACCACGTCCCCGGACAGGAGGCGTTCATCAAGCCGTGGATGATCGACCGCGCGAACGATCACTACGCGCTCGACATCACGCGCGCGCGAACGGTGCTCGGCTGGGAGCCGACGCGCTCGCTGCGAGAGACGCTGCCGAAAATGATCGAGGCACTGAAGGCGGACCCGCTCGCCTGGTACAAGGAGAACAAACTCGAACCTCCGGCGAAGCTGGAGGAGGAGGGCAAGGAGGCGAAGGCACAGGCGACGGACGCGGCATCGCCTGGTGTGGCGAGTCCCGCAGTGCCGGACCACGCCGGCCACGCGCCGGCTCGGAAGACCACAGCGGCCGCTCCCGCCGACGCGCCGATGGCGATGGCGCACGGCCAGGGAACGCCGTGGCCGCACTTCGCCAACATGGCGCTCGGCGTGTGGCTCATCACGAGCGCCTTTGCGCTCGGGTACGGCAGCAGCGCACTCCAGTCGAGCGACGTCGCGAGCGGCGCACTCGTCATCCTGCTCGCCGGGCTCTCCCTCTCTCGCCGCCCGTTCTGGAAGTTCTGGTCGCCGTGGGCCAACTCGCTGGTCGGCCTCTGGCTACTCTTCGCCCCCCTCATCTTCTGGGCGCCCACGGCCGCCGCCTATGCCAACGACACGCTCGTCGGCACGCTCGTCGTCGTGTTCGCCATCCTGGCGCCGGGGATGCCGATGGCAGCGGGGATGAGCATGGAGCCGGGCCCGGACGTGCCGCCGGGCTGGTCCTACAACCCGTCGAGCTGGCCCCAGCGGGCGGTCATCATCGCGCTCGCCCTGCTGGGCTTTGTCCTCTCGCGGCAGATGACGGCGTTCCAGCTCGACCACGTCGCCTCGCTTGCCGATCCGTTCTTCGGGCTCGGCACGGAGCGCGTGTTGAAGTCCGACGTCTCGCGCGCCTTCCCCATTCCCGACGCGGGACTCGGCGCCCTTGCATATATGGTCGAGTTCCTGATGGGCTTCATGGGGGACAAGCGCCGGTGGCGGACGATGCCGTGGATGGTCTCGTTCTTCGGTATCCTCGTCGTGCCGCTTGGCGTCGTCAGCGTTCTCCTCATCATTCTGCAGCCGCTCGCGGTGGG
>JAYTNC010000390.1:0-5002 GCA_043748515.1 Gemmatimonadota bacterium
GGCGGGCGCGCGCGAAGCGGGACCGGCGTGCTGCTCGCGAGTGCGGAGCGGGCGCGGAAGCCCGCGCTGCTCTTCGCGCCGAGCGATCCGCTCAAGGTCGCGGACGCGAACCGTGCGCTCGAGCGCGCCGGCATTCCGTGGCGCTTCGGCGCGCGGCGCGAGGGGCCGGCACCACTCCGAGGTCAGAGCGTCGACGGCGCCACCGCGCGGAGTTGGTACCTGCTCGAGTTCGCGCCGACGGGTGCATCGGCTGCCGCCGCCGGAGCGAACACAACCGCGGCGAACGCCGCCGCAGCCGCTGACGCTTCCTCGCGCACCGACACGCTCGCGCGCGTCGGCGGCGCACCCTGGGCCGTCGCCGGCGACGGCTACGTACTCGTCGCCTCCGCCGCCGAAGCCACCGCCACCGACCTCCCCGTCCGCGCCGCCTTCCTGCCCTGGCTCGACGATCTCATCGCGCAGCGCCTCGTCGAAGGCACCGCCGGTGTCGTCGAATCCGCGCCGGGCGGCACGGTCCGCGTTCCCGCGCTCGCCGAGGGCCTCGAAGCCCCCGATGGCAACGTCACGCCGGTGACCGCCGGCGCGACGGTCGACGTGCCTTGGCTCGCCGGCGTGCACTTCTGGCGCCGCGGCACCGAGCGCGTCGGCGCACTCGTCGTGAATCCGGAGCCGGGCGAGAGCGATCTCGCGCGCCTCGCCGCCGATTCGCTCGCGCAACAGCTCGGCGCCACGCCATCGAGCGCCGATCCGGCTGCCGCGGCGCGCGCCGCCTTCGCCGCCGGAGGTTCGCGCGCACTCGCGCGCACCTTCCTCCTGCTCGCGCTCCTCCTGCTCGTCGCCGAGACGCTCGTCGCGCGCCGAGGCTCCTCCAAGCCCGCTCAAGACTGATGGCGCTGCCCATCCTGATCGAGCGCCTCTCGGCGCTCAGTGCCTTCACCAGCCTCACGCACTCGCTGCCGGTGCAGGGCGGCCGCATCGGCGTGACGGGGCTCGCGGGCTCGTCCGACTCGGTGCTGCTCTCCGCGCTCGCGCTGCGTGAGCCCAACCGGCTCTTCGTCGTCGTCGCCGACCAGCTTCCCGAGGCCGAGCGCTGGCTCGCCGACCTGCAGTCGGTGCACGGCGAGGACGGCGTCGCGCTCTACCCGCCGCGCGAAGGGTTCGGCGAGATCGAGCCGCACGCGGAAGTGGCTGGTGAGCGCGTCGAGACCCTCGAACGACTCGCGCGCGGCGCGGTGCGCATCCTCATCACCACCGCGCGCGCGGTGCAGGAGCGCACGCGCCTCCCGCGCGCCCTCGCTGACGCCCGCCTCGAGTTGCGCCGCGGCGACACCTGGCACCTCGAGGATCTCACGTCGCATCTCGACGCCGTCGGCTTCGAGCGCGTGACGCTGGTGGAGGACGTCGCCGAGTACAGCGTGCGCGGCGGCATCCTCGACGTGTACGGCTTCGGCATGAGCGAGCCGATCCGTCTCGAGTTCTGGGGCGACCGTCTCGAGGAGATCCGTCGCTTCGACGTCTCCACGCAGCGCATGCTCGCGAGCGCGGAGTCGGTGCTGATCCTCCCGGTCGAGGTGCGGGGCGAGGACGCCGAGCTGCGCTACGAGCGCGTGTCGCTCCCCGAACTCTGGCCGCCGGGCTCGCTCGTGGTGATCCCGTCGGGCGTCGCGCTCCGGCCGGAGCTGCAGCGCACCTGGGACGAGGCCGATCATCACCTGCTGCTGGCGCGCCGCCGCGGCGAGGACGCGCCCTCGCGCGACGAGTTGCTGCAATCGCCGCACGACACCATGAAGTCGATCTCGGCCTTCCCGACGCTCGAGGTGATCGGCGCGGGGGCGGACGCCTCGCGCGCGCACACCGTGGTGCAGTTCCCGCTGCGCGCGCCCGAGCCGGTCGAGCGCGACATCGCGCGCCTCTCGGCCATGGTGCGCGACGGCACGCAGACGATCATCCTCTGCGACAACGCGGGGCAGGCCGAGCGTCTCGAGGAGCTGCTCGACGCGCGCAAGGAAGGTGCCTCGCCCGCCGCGCTCGTGATCGGTGTGCTCTCGGGTGGTTTCCTGATCCCGCCGCGCGGCCGGCCCGACGGCCTGCGCGTACTCACCGACCACGAGATCTTCCGGCGCGAGCGCCGCATCCGTCGCAGCCGCAAGTACGCGACGGGCACCGCGCTCGAGCAGGTCACCGCGCTCAAGCCCGGCGACTTCGTCGTGCATCTCGACCATGGCGTGGGCATCTACCGCGGCATGAGCACCGTCTTCCACGGCGAAGCGACGATCGAGGTCGCGATCATCGAGTACGAGGGCGGCGACCGCCTCAACGTGCCGCTGTATCGGCTCGACCAGGTGGAGCGGTACCGCGCCGCCGGCGACGTCGGCGACGACCTGCCGCCGCCCAAGCTCCACCGGCTCGGCGGCAAGAAGTGGACGGCGCAGAAGGAGCGCACACGCTCGGCGATCCAGGAGATGACGGTCGAGTTGCTCGACTTGTACGCGCGCCGGCGCATCGCCGCGCGCGCGCCGCATCATCCCGACGGCGCCTGGCAGAAGCAGCTCGAGAGCTCCTTCCTGTTCGAGGACACGCCCGACCAGCGCAAGGCGACCGACGACGTGAAGAAGGACATGGAGGGCGCGAAGCCGATGGACCGCCTGCTCGTGGGCGACGTCGGGTACGGCAAGACCGAGATCGCGGTGCGCGCGGCCTTCAAGGCGGTGCAGAGCGGGAAGCAGGTCGCGGTGCTCGTGCCGACGACGGTGCTCGCCGAGCAGCATGCGCGCACGTTCGGTGATCGCTTCGCCGACTTCCCGGTGCGGATCGCGGTGATGAGCCGCTTCCAGACCAAGAAGGAACAGGACGCGGCGCTCGTGGAGCTCGCCGCCGGCAAGGTCGACGTGATCATCGGCACGCACCGCCTGCTCAGCCCCGACGTGAAGTTCCACGCGCTCGGACTGATCGTCGTCGACGAGGAGCATCGGTTCGGCGTGAAGCACAAGGAGCGCCTCAAGCAGTTGAAGCTCGAGACCGACGTGCTCACGCTCACCGCGACGCCGATCCCGCGCACGCTGCACCAGTCGCTCGCGGGCCTGCGCGACATGACGCTCATGCAGACGCCGCCGCGCGACCGCTCGCCGGTGCTCACCTTCCTCGAGCCTTGGGACGACGGGCTCATCGAGGAGGGGATCTCGCGCGAGCTCGATCGCGGCGGGCAGGTGTTCTTCGTGCACAACCGCATCGAGACCATCTTGGCGATCGTCGACCACATCAAGCGCGTCGTGCCGCGCGCCCGCGTGGGCGTGGGACACGGGCAGATGAAGGACTCCGAGCTCGAGCTCGTGATGAGACAGTTCGTGAGCGGCGAGATCGACGTGCTCGTGAGCACGCTGATCGTCGAGAGCGGGATCGACGTGCCGAACGCGAACACGATGTTCGTGAACCGCGCCGACCGGCTCGGCCTCGCCCAGCTCTACCAGCTGCGCGGCCGCGTGGGCCGCTCGCACCGCCGCGCGTATTGCTATCTGATCGTGCCCGAGAACGTGGACGAGGACGCCGAGCGCCGGCTGCGCGTGCTCGAGCACCACACCGAGCTCGGCGCCGGCTACCGCGTGGCGCTCAAGGACATGGAACTGCGCGGGGCGGGGAATCTCCTCGGGCCCGAGCAGTCGGGCTTCGTGCATGCCGTGGGCTTCGATCTCTACCTGCGCCTGCTCGACGAGACCGTCACCCGGATGATGCGCGGCGATGCGGCCCCGCCGCCCCAGCCCACCGACGTGACGCTCGACCTCCCCTGCTACCTGCCGGACGAGTACATCGCCTCGCCCGAGGTGAAGCTCGACCTCTACCGCCGGCTGGGCGCGGCGACGGTGGTCGATCAGGTGGACGAACTCAAGGACGAGGTGCGGGACCGGTTCGGCCCTCTGCCGCCCCCGGCCGAGGCTTACCTGGCCGTGGCCCGCCTCCGGCTCCTCGGGGCCCCGCTCGGCGCCGAAGGGATCCTCGTGCATGGCAACGAAGCCCGTGTTAACTTCCGCGCCGACGCGGTCCCGCGTCTCAAGCCCCTCGCCACCGCCTTCCGGGACGTCCAGTTCCAGGTCGACGTGCGTCGGGTACAGCCCCTGTCGCTCAAGCTCACGCGCCTCGGGGGCGCCACGCTCCTGGACGGTCTCATCCGGGCGCTGCGAACAATCTCGCCCGATGCACGGTAGAAGGACCTCTCCCCTTTCCGATCTATGACTCGAACCCGATTCGCCGCCGCTTCGCTCGTCGCTCTCCTCGGCATCACCGCCTGCGAGGGCTTCAAGGAAGCGATGACCGCCCATGTCGACACCGTCGCCCGTGCCGGCTCGCAGGAGCTGACCGTGACGCGCCTGGCCGAGCTCCTCGGCCCCACCGACGTCCCGCTGCAGGCGGACGCCGTCCGCACCGTCGCCCAGCTCTGGGTGAACTACCAGCTCCTCGGCTTCGCCGGCGCGCAGGGTGACTCGCTCTCGACCGACGCGCTCGCCGACGAGGGCATGTGGTCGATGATCGCGCAGCTCAAGTCGCGCAAGTTCTATGAGATCATCTCGAAGGGTTGGAGCTTGGGCGATCCGGCCTCGTACGAAAAGGCGTACACCGACGGCGCGCTCCTCGCCGCGGCGCACATCCTGCTCACCAAGCAGCCGGAAGGGCTCGATCCCGCGGCGAACGCCGCGATCCGCACCGAAGCCGAGAAGCTCGCGGTCAGCCTGAAGGGCGCGACGCAGGACGCGTTCGCCGCCGTGGCGAAGGCGAAGACGCAGGACCCGGGCTCGAAGGAGCGCGGCGGTGACTACGGCGTCTTCCCGCGCGGCCAGATGGTGCCCGAGTTCGACGCCGGCATCCTCTCCGTCGCGCCGGGCGAGGTGAGCGGCGTCGTCGAGACGCAGTTCGGCTACCACATCATCCGTCGCCACACCTACGCCGAGATCGCGGAGCAGTTCCCGCAGCAGTACCAGCAGATCGCCGCGCAGGCCGCGGAGAGCACCTA
>JAYTNC010000391.1:0-1836 GCA_043748515.1 Gemmatimonadota bacterium
ATCCAGCAGTGGGACGTGCTCATGCAGACGGTGGACGTGATCGTGGCGCCGACCAACTCGGGCCAACTCACGGCCACCAACCTCACCGGACATCCGGCGGTGATCCTGCCGAGCGGGTTCCGTGAGGACGGCACACCGGTCTCGCTCACCTTCCTCGGACGGCTCTTCGGGGAGGAGGCGCTGCTGCGCGTGGCGAATGCGTATCAGAAGGCGACGCCGTTCCACGCCAGGCATCCGGTGCTCTGATCATGCGCACACGGAGGAGGGAGCGGTCGACGGTCCTCGCGGTGGCGCTCGCGACGGGCCTCGCCGCGGCGTTCGTGCCGAAGGCTGCCGTCGCGCAGGGAACTTGCGACTGTCCCACCCCGCTCTTCCCCGTCCGCTGGTCGGTCTTCCTGAGCACCGGCGGCGCGACCTTCGAGACCTCGCAGATCAACGCGCTGCTCGGCAGCGCAGGCTATTTCGCCGTTTCCGACGACGCGATCGGGTTCGGCGGCGGCGGATACGGTTCGTTCGGTCCGCTGCGCATCGGGGCCGAGCATGTGCGACTCGATGGCGGCGAGGAGAGCACGCCGGCCGGACTCGCCGCGCGCATCGAAGCCTCGTACACCATCGTCACGCTCGGCTGGGACCTCCGGCCGCGCGGCCGGTTCAGCGTCACGCCGACGCTCGGCGTGGGGCGCGGCAGTTACGTGCTCACGGTCGGCGATCGCAGCGGGGGCGCGACGGCCCCCGCCGCACCCCCGCCGACCTTCGCCGAAGTGCTCGGCGCTCCCGGACGCTCCAGCCGCCTCGCCGGTGGGCACTGGGTGCTCGAGCCGATGCTCGCCGCGGAGATGCTCGTCGTACGGAGTTCGTCGCAGCGGCGCGGCATCACGATCGGCGCGCGCGCGGGCTATCGCGTGGCGCCGAATCGTCCCGACTGGGAGTATCGCGGCGAGGCCGTGAGCGGAGGACCGATCGACCAGGCCAAGGGCCCGATTGTTCGGCTCACCGTGGGCGTCGGCGGCCGCTGACCACGCGTTCGAGCACGGCGACCACGCCGGCGACCATCGCCGGCACGGTGAAGCGCGCGACGGCATCGGCATGTGCGGCATCGCAGCGCGCGGCGCGTTCGGCAGGCGAGAAGGCGCGCACGCGTTCAACCGCGGCGGCGAGCGCGGCTGGGTCGCCCGGCGGCACGAGGAGCCCCGTCCCGCCGTCGCGGAGGATCTCACGCACGCCGCCGGCATCGCTCGCGATCACCGGCCGGCGCGCGAGCATCCCCTCCACCACCACGCGACCGAACGGCTCGGCGTCCACCGCCGTGTGCACCACCGCGTCAGCGGCGCGCAGCAGGGTGGGCACGTCCTCGCGTTGACCGAGGAAGCGCACGCGATCGGCGACGCCGAGCTGCTCGGCCTGCGCGCGCAGTCCCGCGGCGTAGGCGTCCTCGCCGAACAGCGCGGCGCCGATGATCCACGCGTGCACGCCGGGCAGCGAGGCGAGCGCGGCGATCAGCACGTGCTGTCCCTTCCACGGCGCGAGGCGCGCGCAGGCGGCGAGCACGAATGCACCTCGCGCGCCGTCCGCGCCATTCACTCCGTCCGCGCCATTCACTCCGTTCGCGCCATTCACTCCGTTCGCGCCATTCACGTTGCTGACGACATCCGCGCGGAGCGCCACGCGCGTGGCCGCGATGTCGGCATCGCTCACCGCGTCGAACCGCGCCGCGTCGATCCCGTTATGCACGACGTACACGAGCTCCGCCTTCCCTCCCGCGTCGACGAACGCCGCCGCCGTCGCTGCGGAGTTGGCGATCACCGCCGCAGCGCGCGCGTTGGCGAGCATGACCGA
>JAYTNC010000392.1:0-2537 GCA_043748515.1 Gemmatimonadota bacterium
TGGGCGCTGGGCCACGCGCATGGGCAGGGCGTGGTGCACCGCGACGTGAAGCCCGACAACATCATGCTCGAGCGCGGCTCCGGGCGCGCGTTGGTGACCGACTTCGGGATCGCCGCGGCGCTTGGCGCGGAGGAGGGGCCAGAGGTCGCGGGGACGCCCGAGTACATGAGTCCCGAGCAGGCGCTCGGCGGCGAGCTCGATGCGCGCAGCGATCTCTACGGGCTTGGCGCCACGGCCTACTTCCTCTGTGCGGGTCGGCCGCCGTTCACCGGCGGTCGCGCGGTCGATGTGCTCGCGAAGCAGGTCGCGTCGCCGGCGCCGGCACTCTCGACGGTCGGCGCCACGGTGCCGCGCAAGCTCTCGCACTTGATCGAGAAGTGTCTCGCGAAGGAGCCGATGCACCGGCCGGCGAGCGCGCAGCATCTCGCGGAGCAGTTGACGCTCGCGGTGGAGCAACGTCGCGAGGTGCCCGCAGCGCTGCGGGCGTTCGTGAAGCGCGAAGGCCGGGCGAGCCCCGGGACCGCGCTGCTTTATGGATACATGTCGCTCGGCCTGCTCGGACCGCTCACTTTCCTCGTGGGAGTGCCCGCCGGACTGGCTGGCCTCGCCGTGCTCGGCGTCGGACTTCCGTTCGGCTACACCGTATTCGTCGCGCGGCGACTGATGCGCCGCGGCTTCACGCTGGCCGACGTCGGCCCGGCTTTTCAGACCGAGATCGAGCAGTTGCGCGAGGAGTACGCGGCCGCGGGTGGAGTGGAGCGGCTCGGGCTCGAGCGCAAGCTCGGGCTGACGGCACTCGCGTCGGGCGCGGTCACGATCGCGCTGGGCTTCGGCGTGAATGCGTTCGTGGCGACCGACACGGTGCTCAGTTCCGTCGCGCTGTTCACCGCGTGCGTCTTCGCGGGCTCGGCGCTCGGGCGCATGCTCCTGCGCAATCGTCGTCCGCAGGCCGCGCCGGAGTCGTCGTCGCGGCTCTGGCTCGGGCCGATCGGCCGGGCGGCATTCAAGGTCGCGGCGAAGTTCGGCGGGCGTCCTGCGGCCGGCGCGTCGTCCACCCACCGCGCCACCGAACTCGCGATCGGGATGGCGGCCGGTGAGTTGTTCGCCTCGCTCCCCAAGGCGACGCAGCGCTCGCTCGGGGACGTGCCGACGATCGTCAGCAACCTGCAGAAGGACGCGACGTCGCTCCGCACCAAGCTCGATCGGCTGAACGAGGCACTCGCCGAGGCGGGCGAGGCGGCGTCGGGCGACGGATACGCCGAGGTGCGATCGATCCGCGACGAGTTGGCCGACCGGCATCGCCAGGTGATCGCGACGCTCGAGACGACGCGCCTGAATCTGCTGCGCCTGCACGCCGGCGCGGCGACCGTCGACGGCCTCACGACGCACTTCGACCTGGCCGACGAAGTCTCGCATGAGGTACGCCGGTTGCTCGAGGCGCGTGGCGAGGTGGAGCGCTACCTGAAGGGCACCGCTTCAGCATCCTAGCGATTAGTTTCCTCAATGGCCGATTTTTACTCAACGCTCGGTGTCGCGAAGTCCGCGACCGACGACGAGATCAAGCAGGCGTATCGCAAGCTCGCGATGCAGTCCCACCCGGACCGCAACGGCGGGTCGAAGGAAGCCGAAGAGAAGTTCAAGGAGATCACCGAGGCGTACGACGTCCTGCGTGATCCGCAGAAGCGCGCGGCGTTCGATCGCTACGGCGAGGCGGGACTGCGCGGGTCCGGCGGCGGGGCGGGGGGCTTCCACCATGTGGACCTCTCCGAAGCGCTCAACATCTTCATGCGCGACTTCGGGCTCGGCGATCTCTTCGGCGGCGGTGGCGGACGCCAGCAGGCGGGCCCGCGCTCCGGTGCCGACGTGAAGGTCGACCTCGACCTCTCGATGCTCGAGGTCGCGACGGGTGTCTCGAAGCAGGTGAAGATGAAGCTGCTCGACGCCTGCGCGCGCTGCAGCGGCGCGGGCGCGGAGCCCGGCACGCAGACGCAGCGCTGCACCACCTGCGCCGGTCAGGGCGAGGTGCGCCGCGCGCAGCAGAGCTTCTTCGGTCAGTTCGTGAGCGCCGCCACGTGCCCGACCTGCCGTGGCGAAGGCGTGCAGATCCCGAGTCCGTGCAAGTCGTGCCGCGGCGAAGGCCGGCAGCGTGGCGATCACGCGATCGACATCAAGGTCCCGGCGGGCGTCTCGACGGGTCAGTACATGCATCTGCGCGGGGTCGGCAACGCCGGCGTGCGCGGCGGACCGCGTGGCGACGTGATCGTGGTGTTCGAGGTGGTCGAGGACGACCGGTTCGAGCGCGACGGCGAGGACCTCTACTGCGAATCGCTCGTGACCTTCCCGCAGGTGGTGCTCGGCGCGGACATCGAAGTCCCCGGCGTGACCGGCCCGCTCACGCTGAAGATCCCCGCCGGCACCCAGAGCGGTCAGGTCTTCACCATGCGCGGCAAGGGCCTGCCGCGCGTGAACGCGAGCGGCGTGGGCGACCTCCACGTGCGCGTGCAGGTCTGGACCCCGCAGGACCTCGGCCGCGACGA
>JAYTNC010000393.1:0-1606 GCA_043748515.1 Gemmatimonadota bacterium
TACGCGTCCGCGGTCGGGCTCGACAAGGTCGGCCTCAACCTCATCGACCCGATGGTCGTCATCGGCCTCTTCATCGGCGGTGTGATGCCGTTCTTCGTCGGCGCGCAGACGATGACCGCGGTCGGCCGCGCGGCGCAGGGCATGGTGGAGGAGGTCCGCCGCCAGTTCCGCGAGATCCCCGGCCTGCTCGAAGGGAAGCCGGGCGTGAAGCCCGACTCCGCCCGCTGCGTCGACATCTCGACCGCGGCCGCGCTCAAGGAGATGATCATCCCCGGCGTCGCCTCGATCCTGCTCCCGGTGATCGTCGGCAAGTTCCTCGGCGTCAAGGCCCTCGGCGGCCTCCTCGCCGGCGCGACCGTGACCGGCGTGATGATGGCGCTCTTCATGGCCAACGCCGGCGGTGCCTGGGACAACGCCAAGAAGACCATCGAAGGCGGCATCCTCGGCGGCAAGGGCTCGGACGTGCACAAGGCGGCGGTGGTCGGTGACACCGTCGGTGATCCGTTCAAGGACACGTCGGGACCGGCGATGAACATCCTCATCAAGTTGATGAGCGTCGTCAGTCTCGTGCTGGCACCTTGGTTCCTGGCGTAGTGGGGCGATGAAGGCTGAAGGATGAAAGGGGGGAGGCCATGCGGCCTCCCCTCTTTGCATTCTCCTTCGCGTGCTCCTTCGCGTTCTGGACGACACGCTTCCGAAGCAGCACGAGTTTGGCCTGCACTTCCTTCAGTCGTGCCTCGAGGAACGCGTAGTCCGTCGCGGTGATCGCCTCGAGGTCCTTCGCGAGCAGCAGGTGGTACATCGCCTCGTGGCTCGACGCGATCGCGATCGCGAGATAGCGGCTGAACTGCGCCTGGGACGCGTGCCCTGCCCCCTCGGCGATGTTGGCCGGGATCGAGGAGATCGCGCGACGCAACTGGGACGAGAGGCCCGGATAGCGCTTGGCCACCGGCCCATCCGTGAGGCGATAGGTCCGGAGCGTGAGTTCATGAGCCTTGGCCCACACATTGAGTCGCGTGAATGGATACATGCGACGACCATACAGTCCGGCGCGCCGTTTCCCGCATCCTTTCCCCGCAGCCGGTTATCTTTCACCCTTCATCCTTCAGCTTTCATCCAAAAAGCCGTGCTAAGTCTTGGAATCGTCGGCCTCCCGAACGTCGGGAAGAGCTCGCTGTTCAACGCCCTCACCGCCGCCAAGGCGGAAGCCGCGAACTACCCGTTCTGCACGATCGACCCCAACATCGGCGTCGTCACCGTGCCGGACACGCGCCTCGACGCGTTGGCGAAGATCGTCAACCCCGAACGCACCGTCCCCGCCGCCGTCAGCTTCGTCGACATCGCCGGCCTCGTGAAGGGCGCCAGCAAGGGTGAGGGTCGGGGCAACGCCTTCCTCTCGAACATCCGCGAGACCGACGCGATCGTGCACGTCGTGCGCTGCTTCGACGATCCCGACGTGATCCACGTCGACGGCTCGGTCGATCCCGCGCGCGACCGCGAGACGATCGAATTCGAACTCGCCCTCGCCGACCTCACCGTCGTCGAGAAGCGCCTCGACAAGGCCAAGCGCGCCGCCAAGACCGGCGACAAGGCCGCGGCCACCGAG
>JAYTNC010000394.1:0-1529 GCA_043748515.1 Gemmatimonadota bacterium
TGGACGGTCCTCGGCATCAAGCGCGGCTATGCCGGACTCCTCGGTGATGACGAGGTCATCCCGCTGACCGCCGACACGGTGCGCGGCATCGCGCATCTCGGCGGCACGATCCTCCGCACGACGAATCGCGGCAACCCCTTCAGCTTCCCGCGGCAGCAGGCCGACGGCAGCTGGAAGGACTTCGATCGTTCGGACGAACTCATCGACAATGCGCGCAATCTCGGGATCCAGGCGATGATCTCGATCGGCGGCGACGGGTCGTTGAGCATCGCGCAGAAGCTCGTCGAGAAGGGGATGCGGATCGTCTGCGTGCCCAAGACGATCGACAACGACGTCTCCGGGACGGTCACGACGTTCGGCTTCGACACCGCCGTGCAGACCGCGATCGAGGCGATCGACAAGTTGCACACGACCGCCGAGAGCCACGACCGCGTGATGGTGCTCGAGGTGATGGGGCGCGATGCGGGCTTCATCGCGTTGCATTCGGGACTCTCCGGCACGGCCGACGTGGTGCTGATCCCCGAGATCTCGTGGAAGGTCGAGAACGTCTGCCGGACGATCATGGAGCGCGACAAGAACGGGCGGAAGTTCGCGATCGTCGTGGTGGCCGAGGGTGCGCACGACGAGTCGGGCGAAGCGTCGATCATCGGCGAGTCGATGCCGGGACAGGACCGTCGGGTGGGCGGGATCGCGCAGCGCCTGGCGAAGGCGATCCAGGAGAAGACGGGCAAGGAATGCCGCTCGATGGTGCTCGGCCACCTGCAGCGCGGCGGCATGCCGACCGGCTACGACCGGCTCCTCGCGACGCGATTCGGCGGTGCGGCGACGCAGGCCGTCGCGGACGGCCGCTGGGGCCACATGGTCGCGCTCCAGACGCCGAACATCGTGACGGTCCCCATTCTCGAGGCGCTCAAGGAGCCCAAGCGGGTGGACCCGAACCACGACGTGGTGCGGACAGCCCGCGCGGTCGGGATCAGCTTCGGCGATTGACCCCGTGATGAACCCCGCTGTGGCCCCGGGGTATCCATCCTCGTCCTTCACTTGATGCCCGCCATGCGCTCCTCCCTCGTGCCTTCGGCCGCCGTGCTCCTCCTTCTCGCGCTTCCCGCGATGACGGAAGGGCAGGCGCGCTCGGGTGGCACGAGGGACACCGTCCCGCTGACCATGCTTCCGCCGGCGGGGAAGTGCCGCATCTGGATGGACGGCGTCCCTGCAGCGCAGCAACCCGCACCAACGGACTGCTCGACCGCGCTCCGGCAGCGCCCGGCCAACGGGACGATCCTCTACGGACCGGCCGCGCGTGAGACGAGTGGCGGGCGGTTCGACCCCAGCGTGGGTGAGCGCGCACCGTCGGGTACGGCGAAGCAGAGCGAGTCGCTCGAGCGCGGCGGTTCGGCGGCGGAGCGCGAACTGCAGCGCCGCCGTGACAAGACCGAGCGCAATCGGGTCGCCGCGGAGATGCGTGAGCGCGACGAGCGCGCCCGTCGGGACGCGAACGCCCGTGCGCAACTCATGTTCGGCAACGAGCC
>JAYTNC010000395.1:0-2656 GCA_043748515.1 Gemmatimonadota bacterium
CCGCGCACGGTGCCGTGCCGGTCGGCGCGCACGATGGTCTGCGTCATGCCAAGCGGACCGAAGACCCGCGCCGCCATGAACTCGGCGAACGACTGACCGCTCACGCGCTCGACGATCATCGCCGCGAAGGCGAAGGCGGTGTTGTTGTAATTGAACTCGGCGCCTGGCGCGTTCTGGAGCGCGGGTTGACGCTGCACGAGCGCGATCATCTCGTCGCGGCCCACATAGTCGCCCTCGTCGAAGCGGCGCGCGGCGAACTGCATCGCGTTGTAGACCTCGCGGTAGCCGCTCGTGTGCGTGAGGAGATTGCGCACCGTGACGCGCTGGCCGAGGTCCGGCAACTCAGGGAGATGCTTCCGCACGTCGTCGTCGAGCGAGAGCTTGCCCTGATCGGCGAGCAGCATCACGGCGAAGGCGGTGAACTGCTTGGAGGTCGAGCCGATGTTGGTCGGCGTGGTGGCGGTGAACGGGATGTCGTACGCGAGGTTCGCCATGCCGTAGCCCTTGGCGAAGAGCGTGCGTCCGCCGCGCCAGACCGCGACCGCCGCGCCGGGGCCGTCGCGACGGTCCCAGGGGGCGAGGAGCTGGTCGACGAGCTTCTTCGGATCGCTCGAGAGCGCCTCGCGCGCGGTGAGCGTGATCGTGTAGTCGCCGCTCGTGGAATCGGCGAGGATCACCTGGATCTGGTGCGTGCCTTTCTCGACCGCCTCGATCTGCAGTCGCTCGAGGCCGCGCGGCGCGGCGTTGACGCTGCGGAGCTGGCGGCGCTTGGGGTCGAGGAGTCGCAGGCGCACGTTCGCCGTGTGCTGGTCGACCGTGAGCCGGATGAGCATGGCGGAGTCGGCGTCGACCTGGTACCGCGCGGTGTCGCCGAGCGCGAGCGACGCGCGCACGGAGCGGCCCACGGTCAGCGGGGTCTGTGGGTTCTGCGGGATCTGCGGGATCTGCGCCGCGAGATCGGTGGCGCAGGAGACCAACGCGACGGCGAACAGGAGGCGGAGCATGCGGGACCCGGGGAAGCGTGAGGGTGGAAGCCCAGCGCGAATCTGGGGCTCCCCGGGCCCGCGCGGTAGTCCGCGCCGCGCTACTTGATCGACGCCATGTCGATCACGAACCGGTACTTCACGTCGCTCTTGAGCATGCGCTCGTAGGCGTCGTTGATCCCCTGCATGGGGATCGTCTCGATCGTCGCGGTGATGCCGTGCTCGCCGCAGAAGTCGAGCATCTCCTGCGTCTCGGCGATGCCGCCGATGAGCGAGCCGGCGATCGCGCGGCGGCTGAAGATCAGTCCCATCACGTTCGGGGACGGATGCGGCACCGACGGCGCGCCGACGAGGCACATGGTGCCGTCGCGCTTGAGGCAGTTGATGAAGGCGTCGAGGTCGTGCGACGCGGCGACGGTGTTGAGGATGAAGTCGAGCTGTCCCGCGTACCGCAGCATGTCGTCGGCGTCCTTGCTGATGACGACGTCGCTGGCGCCCATCGTCCTGGCTTCGGCGGCCTTGCCGGCGGAGGTGGTGAAGACGATCACCTCGGCGCCCATCGCGGCAGCGATCTTCACGCCCATGTGGCCGAGCCCACCGATTCCGACGATGCCGACCTTCTTGCCGGGGCCCGCCTTCCAGTGACGCAGCGGCGAGTAGGTGGTGATGCCGGCGCAGAGCAGCGGCGCGGCGGCGGCGAGGTCGAGGTTCTTCGGCATGCGCAGCACGAAGTCCTGGTCGACCGTGATGTCGGTGCTGTAGCCGCCGTAGGTCGGACCGCCGGTGTGCTTGTCGACGCCCATGTACGTGCCGGTCGAGCCGTTGGTGCAGTAGTTCTCGAGGTCTTCCTTGCACGAGGGGCAGGTCCGGCACGAATCGACCAGGCAGCCGACGCCGACCGCGTCGCCGACCTTGTGCTTGCTGACCGCGCTGCCGACCGCCGTCACGCGGCCGACGATCTCGTGGCCCGCGATCGCCGGGTAGGGAATGGGCCCCCACTCGCTGCGCAGGAAGTGCAGGTCGGAGTGACAGACGCCGCAGAAGAGGATGTCGATCGCGACGTCGGTGGGTCCGGGGGTGCGGCGCGTGATGGTGTGCGCGGCGAGCGCGGTGGTGGGCGAGAAGGCGGCGAAGGCGTTGGTCACGGTGTGCGGCGTCCTGAAGATGGGATACGACAAGGATAGCGGGCGCGCACTCGCACGATCGCCTCCGCCGGCACCGCTGGCCGACCGGCGCGTGCGCGACGATCTTGAAGGGATGTCAACCGACCTCGCCTCCGCCTTCCTCGAGCGCTCCCGCTACTACCTCGGGCTCGAATATCCCGGCAAGATCCGGCTTGCGCTCACCGCCATGCCAGCCGACCGGCTCTGGCAGCGCGCCAACGAGTCGTCGAACAGCGCCGGCAATCTCGTGCTGCATCTTGCGGGCAACGTGCGGCAGTGGATCGTGAGCGGCGTGGGCGGCGCGCCCGACGTGCGGCACCGCGATGCGGAGTTCGCGGCGCGCGATGGAGCGGGGCTCGAGCCACTGCTCGCCACGCTCGAGGCCGCCTGCGCCGAATCGGTCGCGGTGTTCGACCGGCTCGACGCGGCCGCGCTCGCGGAGACGCGGCTCATCCAGGGTCGAAGGACGACGGTCTTCTCGGCGATCTATCATGTGGTCGAGCACTTCTC
>JAYTNC010000396.1:0-4659 GCA_043748515.1 Gemmatimonadota bacterium
TCGCGATCCGCGCGGCCGCGAGGCTGCGCTGGAACGACAAGGCCTCCGCATAGCTGCGGAGGCCGAGGTCGAGGACGAGGAAGTCCTTCATCGGACGCCGAGGCTCACGCTCACGCCGGCCTACGCATGCAGCATCTTGCCCATGGAGTCGAGCACCGCTTCGGCGATCGCCTCGCTGAGGGTCGGATGCGCATGGATCGCGAGGTCGATCTCCTCGACGGTGTACTCGTTCTCGCGGGCGACGGCGATCTCGTGGATGAGCTCGGTCGCGTGCGCGCCGACGATGTGGGCGCCGAGGATCTCGCCGAACTTCTCGTCGCGGATGATCTTCACGAAGCCCTCGGTCTCGCCGCTGGTGCGGGCGCGGCCGTTCGCCGAGAAGGGGAATTTGCCGATCTTGTACTTGAGACCCTTCTCCTTGCACTGCGCCTCGGTGAGGCCGATGCTCGCGACTTCGGGGTGGCAGTAGGTCGCACTCGGGATGTTGCCGTAGTTGACCGGGTGATGCTTGTATCCGCCGATGATGTCGGCGACCACGTGGCCCTCGCGCGAGCCCTTGTGCGCGAGCATCGGCGGGCCGGCGACGTCGCCGATCGCGTAGATGCCCTTCGCCGACGTCTCGAGCAGTTCGTTGACCTTGATGAAGCCGCGCTCGGTGATCTGGACACCCGCTTCCTTGAGGCCCGGCAGTTCGATGTTCGGCGCCCGGCCGGCGGCCACGAGGACGACGTCGAAGTGCATCTCCTTCTTCTCACCGCCCGCCTCGACCGGAATGGTGACGCCGGTCTTGCTGGTCTTCACAGTGCCGAGCTTGGCACCGACGATGACCTCGATGCCGCGCTTCTTGAAGGCCTTCGCGAGCTCGGCGGAGCAGTCCTCGTCCTCGATCGGGAGGATGCGCGGCATGACCTCGAGGATCGTGACCTTGGAGCCGAATGCATTGAACACATCGGCGAACTCGCAGCCCACGGCTCCGGCGCCGATGATCGCCATCGTCGCGGGGGCCTTCTCCAGCGTGAGGGCTTCGTCGGACGAGATGATGGTGGTCTTGTTGAGCTCGAGTCCGATCTGCGGCAGCCCCTTCACGCGCGAGCCGGTCGCGATGACGACGGCCTTGGTCGCGGTGTGCGTCTCGGTCTTGCCGTCGGCGCCCGTGACCTTCACCGACTTGCCTGTGCCGAGCGCACCGGTGCCCTTGAGCCAGGTGATCTTGTTCTTCTTGAAGAGGAACTCGACGCCCTTCGAGTTCTGGGCCGAGATCGCGCGGGAGCGCTTCATGGCGACGCCGAAGTCGAGCGTGACCTTCTCGGCCTTCACGCCGAACTCGGCGCCCTTAGCGACCTTCTGCACGATCGAGGCGGCTTCGAGGAGCGCCTTGGCCGGGATGCAACCCCAGAGAACGCAGGTGCCGCCGAGGCCTTCGCGCTCGACGACGGCGACGGACTGGCCGAGCTGGGCGGAGCGGAGGGCGCCGACGTAGCCGGCGGGGCCTCCACCAAGATAGATCACGTCGTACTGAGCCATGTGGCGGGATGATGAAGGTGGAAGGATGAAGGATGAAAGGTCGAAGCGATGAGGAGGTGCGTTCATCCTTCAGCCTTCAGCCTTCTACCTGATTCAGAACACTAGCAGCAGCGGGTTCTCGATGAGTCGGCGGAGCGTCTGGAGGAACTTGGCTCCCACCGCGCCGTCGATCACGCGATGGTCGCAGCTCATGGTGACGCGGAGCTTCTTGCGCACTTCGAAGCCGCCGTCGGCTGCGACGACGACCTTGTCCTCGATCGCGCCGATCGCGAGGATGCCGACCTCAGGCGGGTTGATGATCGCCGTGAACTGATCGATCTGCATCATGCCGAGGTTGGAGACGGAGAAGGTCGAACCCGTGAACTCCTCGGGCTTGAGCTTCCGCTCGCGGGCGCGCTTGGCCAGCGACTTAGACTCGGCCGAGATCTCGCTCATGCGCTTGGTCTGCGCGTCGAAGATCACCGGGACGATGAGGCCGTCGTCGGTCGCGACCGCCATGCCGAGGTGGACGGTGTTGAAGTAGCGGATGCGGTCGCCGAGCCAGTGCGCGTTGACTTCCGGATGCTGCATGAGCGCGGTCGAGACCGCCTTCAGCACGAGGTCGTTGAACGAGAACTTGAAGGCGTCGCCGAGGTCGGCGGCGGCGGAGCGCATCTCGGCGGCGCGGCTCAGGTCGAACTCGGCCGTGAGATAGAACGTGGGGATGGGGCCGATCGACTCGGCGAGGCGGCGCGCGATGGTCTTGCGGATCTGCGTGAGGCTTTCGTCGCGGAACTGCTGGGTGGGAGGTGTGAGGTGGGAGGTGTGAGGTACTGCTCCTCCCGCCTGCATCGCTCCGCCGGCGAGCGCGGCTTCGATGTCGCGCTTCACGATGCGGCCGCCGGGGCCGGAGCCCTTCACGCCGGTGAGGTTCACGCCCTCGTCGCCGGCGAGACGGCGCGCGAGCGGTGAGGCGATCACGCGGCCGGCCGGTGCGGCCATAGTTGCGGGCGCCGCGGGAACTGAAGCCGCCGCGGGAACCGGAGCCGCCGCGGGAACCGGAGCCGCCGCCACGGGAGCCGGCGCCACCGGCGCCGCAGACACAGCCGCCGCGCCGGCGATGAGCGCCGAGATGTCCTCGTCCGCCGCCGCGATCACGCCGACGAGCGAGCTCACGGGCGCGGTGGTGCCTTCCGTGATGAGTTGCTTGCGCAGGATGCCGTCGCCGCGCGCGACGAGTTCCATCACCGCCTTGTCGGTCTCGACTTCGGCGAGGATGTCACCCGCTTTCACGGCGTCTCCTTCCTTCATGTTCCACTTCACGAGGCGCCCCTCTTCCATCGTGGGGCTGAGGGCCTCCATGAACACCTTGGTCGCCATAGTTCCGGTCGTTGGACGGTAAGACGAAACGAGATCGAGGTCCTGCCTAGCTGATGTACATCACTTTCTTCACCGCCGCGATCGTCTTGGCGAGATCCGGCTTGGCCGCCTTCTCGATCGCTTTGGCATACGGCATCGGGACGTCGGCCTGGTGCACGCGGACGATCGGCGCGTCGAGGTCGTCGAAGCACTCGCGCTGGACGTAGTCGACGACCTGCGCGCCGATGCCGGCGAGCTCCCACCCTTCCTCGAGCACGACGGCGCGGTTGGTCTTGCGGACCGACGTGGTGATCGCGCCGATGTCCATCGGACGCACCGTGCGCAGGTCCACGACGTCGACGCGGATCCCTTCCTTGGCGAGTTGGTCGGCGGCGTTCATCGCGACGAGGACCATCTTGCCGTTGGTGATGATCGAGCAGTGGTCGCCCTCGCGCTTGAGATCGGCCTTGCCGATCGGCACGATGTAGTCGTCCTCGGGCACCTCGCCCTTGGTGTTGTAGAGCATCTCGCCCTCGAGCACGATCACCGGGTTGTCGTCGCGGATGGCCGCCTTGAGGAGTCCCTTCGCGTCGTACGGCGTGCCGGGGGTGACGACCTTGAGACCCGGGATGTGCGCGAGCCAGGACTCGAAGGCCTGCGAGTGCTGCGCCGAGAGCTGGAGCGCTGCGCCGTTGGGGCCACGGAAGACCATCGGCATGTTGTACTGGCCGCCCGACATGTAGAGCATCTTCGCGGCCGCGTTGACGACCTGATCGATCGCGAGCAGCGCGAAGTTCCAGGTCATGAACTCGATGATCGGGCGCAGGCCGACCATCGCCGCGCCCACGCCGACGCCGGCGAAGCCGAGCTCGGTGATCGGCGTGTCGACCACGCGCATCTCGCCGAACTGCTCGAGCAGACCCTTGGAGACCTTGTACGCGCCGTTGTAGGCGGCGACTTCCTCACCCATGAGGAAGACGCGGTCGTCGCGCGACATCTCTTCTCGGAGGGCCTGATTCAAGGCCTCGCGGTACGTGATGATGGCCATTGGTGTTCGCTCAGCTCGTGGTGTCGACGAGGACGTCTTCGTAGAGCGCCTCGAGCGGGGGTTCGGGGCTCGCGTCGGCGAAGTCCCATGCGTCCTGACAGACCGCCTTGATCTCCTGCTCCATCGAGGCGACGTCGGACTCGGTGAGGTCCCCGGCCTCGTACATGCGCGCCTTCAGGAGGTTGATCGGGTCGCGCTTGAGGTACTCGTCGAGCTCGGCCTTGGTGCGATAGGTGCCGCTCACCGCGTCGGACATCGAGTGACCCATGTAGCGATAGGTGCGGATCTCGAGGAGGACGGGCTTGGACTCGCGACGCGCGGCCTCGAGCGCACGCTCCATGGCCTCGCGCACCGCGAAGACGTCCTGCCCGTCGACGTACTCGCCATGCATGCCGTCGTACGCGTCCGCACGACGCGAGAGGTCCTTGATGGCCGCGGCGCGCTCGACGGCGGTGCCCATGCCGTACTTGTTGTTCTCGATGATGAAGAGGCAGGGCAGCTTCCAGAGCGCGGCCATGTTGAGCGCCTCGTGGAAGGCGCCGGTGTTCACGACCGACTCGCCCATGAAGCAGGCGATGACCTGATCGCCGCCGCGGTACTTGATCGCGAAGCCGACGCCGGCGGCGATGGGCACATGCCCGCCCACGATACCGTGGCCGCCGAGGAAGTTGAGGTTGCGGTCGAAGAGGTGCATCGAGCCGCCCTTGCCGCGCGAGCAGCCGTCGATGCGGCCGAAGAGCTCGGCCATG
>JAYTNC010000397.1:0-1608 GCA_043748515.1 Gemmatimonadota bacterium
GTCTACGTGATGGACCGGCAGTCGCTCTCGATCCTCACGATGTTCGGCGACGGCGGGCGGCAGCCCGGCCAGTTCTTCGCGGTGCACTCGATCGCGACCGACTCCAAGGGCAACCTCTTCACCACTGAGACCTACGAGGGAAAGCGCGTGCAGCGATTCGTCTACAAGGGTGTGCGGGCCGTGACGCGCCGCGATCAAGGGACTCCGTGGCCGGCGGTGCGGCCGTGAGCGGAGCGATGTCTAAGCGGAGCGCCGAGGATCGGCGCGCAACGGATCGGCGGGCGACTGAGCGTCGCGGTGAAGGCCGGCGGTCCGGCGAGGAGCGGCGCGGCACGAGCTTCCGCTCGGCGGACCGTCGCGCCTCGGATCGGCGCGCGCTCGACCGGCGTGCCGGCAAGCGACGCTCGCTCGAACGGCGCGAGTCCCCCGCGCTGACGTCCTGAAGCACTCGTCCTCAAGGAGCCCGTGATGTCGGCCACGATCGCGGGACCACGCGCGCGTCGCAGTCTGCACGTCTGGGGATGGTACGTCGGAGCGCTGGGCGTGGTGCTCAACGTCTCGCCGAACACGCTGCTCTCGCTGTTCCTGCTGCCGCCCGCCACCGAGGTGTGGGTGCGGATGGTCGGGATGTTCCTGATCTTCCTGTCGTACCTGAGCTTCGCGTCGTCGCGCAGCGGCAACGCCGAGTACATGCGTTGGAGCGTGCACGTGCGCCTCTCGGTCCCGCTCTTCTTCGTCGCGTACGTGGCGCTCGGGTGGGCGCCACCCGCGTTGCTGCCGTTCGCCGCCGTCGACGTCGCCGGCGCGCTCTGGACGCAGTGGGCGCTCGCGCGGGATGCGCGCGGCTGACCCTCAGCGGCGCGTCGCCTCACCGCGCGTCGCCTCAGTTCAGGGCACGATCACGGTCCTGAGCGGCGCACGGTAGGCCTCGAGATCGTCGAGCACACCATTCACCGCCGCCGCTTCGAGCGGCACGGTTCGTACCACGACGTCGGTGAGGTCGATCGCCTTCCGCCGCGCGAGTTCGAGCAGCAGAGGCAGTTCCGCGAGCAGATGGTCGTTGCTCCCGATGAGCTCGGTCTCCGGACCGAGCAGTTCGCGATACGTGTCCAGTTCCATCGATGTGCGCGAGAGTCCGGCGATCACCGCACGGCCGTGCACCGCGCACATCTGCAGCGCCTGCCGCATGGTCGTGGGCGAGCCGACGAGTTCGAGCACCACATCCGCGCCGCGACCGCCGGTGAGTTCGCGCAGCGTCGCGACCGGATCGTGACCGACGGTTGCTCCGTCCCCCGCGTGGCCGGCGCGCACGGGAATCGCCCCGTACTTCGCCGCCGCCTCGAGCTTCGCATCGTCGCGATCGACCGCATACACCTCGAGCGCGCCGAGCGCCTTCGCGAGCTGCACGGCCGAGATGCCGAGTCCGCCGATGCCGATGACCGCGACGGTCTCGCCCGGCGCGAGTCGGCCGCGCCGCAGCGCGTGGAGCGACGTCGCGCTCGAGCACATGAGGGCGGCGCCGTGGCTGAACGAGATCTCAGCGGGCAGATGCACCGCGTTGCGCGCCGGCACCACGATGTACTCGGCGTGCCCGCCGTCGCGGTGGTG
>JAYTNC010000398.1:0-23063 GCA_043748515.1 Gemmatimonadota bacterium
CGCCAGGCCCAGAGGACGAAGGCCGCCAGCGCCGCGAGCAGCGCCGGTGCGAGCATCACCGCGGCGAC
Source organism: Gemmatimonadota bacterium (assembly GCA_043748515.1). GTDB lineage: Bacteria > Gemmatimonadota > Gemmatimonadetes > Gemmatimonadales > Gemmatimonadaceae > Pseudogemmatithrix. Next base: position 69 of record JAYTNC010000398.1, read on the forward strand.
CTGGATCACGCCCTCGACGAGCGGGCCCCACGAGTCATCGTTTGCCCGTCCGATGCGGAAGGTGCGCCCGAAGGCGAGTCCGCGCCAGAGCGAGAGGGGCACCCACGCGAGGACGAAGACCGCGCCCGCGAGGCGCGCGCCGTGCCGCATGCTCATCCGTCGCGGGGCTCGCGGAGTCGGATCAGGCCTTCCTGCGCCATCGACGCGACCATGGTGCCGTCCTGCTTGAAGACCGTGCCGCGCACGAAGCCGCGGGCACCGAACGCGGACGGACTGTCGCTCACGTAGAGCAGCCACTCGTCGGCACGGAACGGGCGGTGGAACCAGACGGTGTGGTCGAGTGAGGCGATGAAGAGCTTCGGATCGCGGAACGCGATGCCGTGAGGCAGCAGCGCGGTGGGGAGGAACCCGTAGTCGGAGGCGTAGGCGAGCACCGCCTGATGGAGCATGGGAGCATCGGGCATCCGTTCGACCACACGGAACCAGATCTGCCGCTGCGCCGTGGCCGGCTCGCGCTTCTCGGGCCGCGCGAATGGATCAGCCGGCTGGATGGTGCGGATGTCGATCGGGCGGTCCTGCGTGACGATGCTGCGCAGCGGCTCGGCGATCTTGTCGGCGCGCCCGCGGATCAGTTCGAGTTCGGAGGGCACCTCCTCGGGTGGCGGCACGACGGGCATCACCGACTGGTGGTCGAGCCCGGGTTCGTCGATGTGGAACGACGCCGAGAGATGGAAGATGGCCTCCCCGTGCTGGATCGCGGTGACGCGCCGGCTCGTGAAGCTCCGCCCGTCGCGCGGACGATCGACGAAGTAGACGATCGGCGCGCGGAAGTCGCCCTCGCGCAGGAAGTAGCCGTGCACCGAGTGGGCGTCGCGCTCGTCGGGCACGGTGCGTCGCGCGGCGACGAGCGCCTGCGCGAAGACCTGCCCGCCGAAGACGCGGCCGGTACCGAGGTCGCGGTTGCCGCCGCGATAGATGTTGTGCTCGAGCGGTTCGAGATCGAGCAGGGCGAGGAGATCGTGGACGACGGTCATGCGGGAAATATGTCGGGGACGCGGGCTCGGCGGGTCATCCCTCGGACAGGGGCAGCGTCGGGCGCGCCGGGGCCTCGTCCTGGTTCCGCATATGATCGGCGAGCGAATGCAGCTTGCTCCGCAGGAACTCGCGGAGCTCGGCCGGAGCCTCGTGCGCGTCGAGCGCGCGGTCCATGCACCAGAGCCACTGGTCGCGCTCGCGCGCGCCGATCGCGAACGGCAGGTGGCGCGCCCGCAGGCGTGGATGGCCGTATTTGCTCTCGTAGAGCGGCGGGCCTCCGGTCCAGCCCGTAAGGTACTCGTACAGCTTCTCGCGCGAGCGCTTCAGGCTCTCGGCGTGCAGGCGGCGCACGCCTGCCGCCTCGGGAGCGGTGTCCATGAGGTCGTAGAAACGGTCGACGAGCGCGCGGACGCCGGCGTCGCCGCCCAGTAGATCGAATGGAAGGGGAAGTATCGTCACACCACGCAATCTGCGGTGCCGGGGTGCCCGGAAAAAGTGGCGCGACACGGCGACTTGTCCGGCGCACTCGCGGAGGCCACCGTTCGGGCATGCGACCGATACCACGGATGACGACCACCTGGGCGGAGGGCCGATTCTTCGACCTCTGGATGATCGTGCACTTCCTCAGCGGGCTGAGCGGCGGGCTGTCCAACGTCTTCTTCGGCCTCTCACCGCTTCGCGTCTACGCGCTCGGCACGGCACTGCTCATCGTGTGGGAGATCGCGGAGTACGCGCGCGGGATCCGCGAGTCATGGGAGAATCGCGTGCTCGACCTCGTGGTCGGGGTCGCCGGCATCGCCGTCGCACTGGCCGCGGCAGCGCGACTCGACGCGGCGGGGGAGTACGTCGCGTTCGGTGCGAGCACCGTCGTGTTCATGCTCGGCACCGTGCGCGGGTGGCTCGCGTTCCGTGCGCGCCTGCGGCGCGCAGCGGCCGCGTCAGGCGCGCGGTGAACCCGCCGGCTGTTCGTCGAGCACTCTTCGCACCTCACGCAGCAGTGTCTGGCCCATGTACGGCTTGCTGATCAGGCTCCAGCCGGGCTCCTTGTCGAGATGCGCGTCGATCGCTTCGGCCGCGTAGCCGGACGAGAGGATGATCCGCAGGCCCGGACGCTCGGCGCGCAGCATCCGAGCCATCTCGATCCCGGAGATGCCGGGCATCACGATGTCCGTGATGACGAGGTCCAGCGGACCTCGGTGCGTGGCGATCCGTTCGAGTGCCTCGTTGGCGGACGACGCTTCGACGACGGTGTAGCCCGCCTGGGAGAGGAGACGGCGCATCACGGTGCGGATCCCCTCCTCGTCCTCGACCACGAGGATCGTCTCCGAGCCGCGCGGCGGAGTCGCCGGGGGCGGAGTCGCCGGGGGCGCGGACTCATGCTCCGACAGTGGGAAGTAGACGTCGAACGTCGAACCGTGTCCCACCTCGCTCCTCACCCAGATGCTTCCGCCCGACTGCTTGACGATGCCGTAGACCGTCGCCAAGCCGAGGCCGGTGCCCTTGCCGGCCTCCTTCGTCGTGAAGAACGGGTCGAAGATGCTCGACTGCATCTCGGCCGACATGCCGACGCCGGTGTCGCTGATCGCGAGCAGCACATGCGGGCCGGCCCGCACAGTCTCGTGCCGCGACGCGAACTCGGCGTCGAGATCCACGCGGCGCGTCGCGATCGTCATCGTCCCGCCGCGCGGCATCGCGTCGCGCGCGTTCACGCAGAGGTTCATCAGCACCTGCTCGAGCTGACCCGGATCGGCGAAGACGGGCGTCTCCTGCGCCGCCAGCGACGCCTCCAACCGGACATCCTCGCCGATCACGCGCCGCAGCATGCCGAGGAACTTCGAGACGACCGCATTCAGGTCGAGATGCTCCCGCCGCATCACTTGTTGCCGGCTGAACGCGAGCAACTGGCGCGTGAGGGCGGCGGCGCGTTCGCCGGCGGCTCGGATCTGCGTGAGATCCTCGGCCACGGGAGAATCGGGCGGCAGCTCGGTCAACGCGAACTCGGCGCTCGCGTTGATCACCGTGAGCAGATTGTTGAAGTCATGCGCGATGCCGCCCGCGAGCCGGCCCACCGATTCCATGCGATGCGAACGCAAGAGTTGCTCCTGGAGCGAGGCGCGCTCGGCGTCGGCGTGGACGAGCGCGCTGACGTCGCGCACCACCGCGAGCATGACCTCGCGCCCCTCCGTGCGGACGATGGTCCGGGAGACGTCCACCGGGTAGACGGAACCGTTCTTGCGGCGGTGTGCCGAGCGGCGCGTGACGGGTTCGCCACGAGCGATCTCCGCAACGAGTTCCTGGAACTTCTGCGGCTGCTGCTCGAAGCGGGGCACGACGTCGTGCGCTCCGAGTGTCCGCATCTCGGCCGCGGTGTAGCCGAGCTGCCTGAGCGCCGTCTGGTTGAAGTCGATGAAGCGCCCGGTGGCGACGTCGATCACGAAGATCGCGTCCTCCGAGCGGTCCATCACCTGCCGGAAGAACGTGAGCTGCGCCTGTTGCGCGGCCACGGCGTCGTTGTCCCGCTTCGCCTTGATCCCGAAGGCGAGGTCCTCGCCGAGCTCGACGAGCAACTCGACCTCGGACGCATGGAACGCGAGCGGATCGCTCGCATAGAGCACGAGCACGGACTGCGTGCCGTCGCTGAGTGAGAGCGGGATGCTGCAGGCCGAGCCGTACCCATGTTCGAGCGCCGCCGCCAGCCACGGGGCGAATCCGCGTTCAGTCGTCAGATCGTGGAACACTTGCGGCACACGGCTCCGGATGGCGCGACCCGCCGGACCGTTCCCGAGAGGCCCTTCGTCCCAACTGGCGTTGATGGCGGCGACGTAACCGCGGTCGTCGCCGCTTACTGCCATCGGCTGCACGCTCTTGGCGTCGTCCGGCTGTGCGTACCCGACCCAAGCCATCCGGTAGCCGCCTTCGCGCACAGCCACGTCGCAGACGCCCTGCAGGAGCTCCTGCTCCGTCGTCGCGCGGATGAGCGACTGACTGGCCGCGCTCCGCATCCGGAGGATGCGGTCCAGACGCTGTAGCGTCTCTTCCGCCTGCCGTCGTGGGGTCACGTCCGTGACGGCGCCGGCCATCCGCACCGGTTTGCCGGAGGCATCCCGTTCCGCTTCACCGCGTGTCCAGATCCAGTGGTAGGCGCCAGCGTCGTCGGCGAGACGGACCTCCAGGTCCAATGGCGAGCCCTTGGCGAGATGTTCCTCGAACGCCGCACGCGCGCGATGAGCGTCCTCCGCATGCAGCCGTGCGATGAACATGGACTGGATGTCCGCGGTCCCCTCCGGGGCGACGCCCATCGCCTCGCGCCAGCGCGGCGACAGGTAGAGTTCGCCGGTCGCGAGGTCCCAGTCCCAGATCCCGTCGGTGGTTCCTCGGCTGGCGCGCGCGTAGCGGTCCTCGCTGCGGCGCAGTTCCTCGGTCGTCGCCGCGCGCTCGCGCATGAGTTCCACTTCGCGCGAGAGCGAGGCGATCTCACGGCGGCGCCAAAGCCCATACACCGCGGCGGCGGCGAGCACGAGAAACAGGGAGACGACCGTCGCGCGGATGGCAAGGCGGAACACCGGCGCCGCCAACTCGGCACGGTCGACCTTCGCGATCACGATCCACGGCGTCGAGGGGACCCGCTTGATCGCGGCGGTCACCGGTGCGCCGGAATAGTCGATGATGTTGACGATGCCTTCGCGCCCCATCACTCCGACCACGCCCATGCGTGAGGCGCTGCTGTCCGGCAGGCGTCGCATCTGCAACCGCGCGTTCGACACGCGCCTCAGGTCATGCAGCGGCATGGCCGCATCGCCCTCGCGCCGATAAACGATGATCTCCCGCGTGCGACTCGATGTCGCCAATCCCCTCACGATCAGTGCCAGCACCGGACGCGCGTCGGTGCGGACGAGAAGCCACCGACGTCCCGGTCGCGCCGCGGGGTCGAGCCGGAGCCAGACGCTGAACGGGTGTCGCTCGCCCTCCGCCGCGATGTCGTCCACGACCATCGCGGTCGTGTCGCCGAGCGCGCGCACGCGCGCGCCGAGTGAGTCGAGTGGAACGGCGGCGCTCGCGGTCGACACGGCGAGCGGACGGCCGTCGGCATCGAAGATGCCGAGGAACTCGTGGCCGAACGCCGCGCGCGCGGAATCGAGCCAGCGGGTGACGACGCGCACGTCGACCGCGCGCGCACGAGTCGGAGCGAGGGCGCGCACGGCGCGGGCGTCGGCGAGTTGGGTGCGGTGCCAGTCGTCGAGCCGGATCGCCGTAGCCTCGGCGACGGTCAACAAGGCCTCCTGCGCGCGTTCCTCCGCGCGCGACCGCTCGCCGCGGTACCAGAACAGTCCGGACAGGGATACGAACACGCTCAACGCGAGCACGAGCGCGCGAAACCAGCCGCGCCGTTCTGACGTCGGCCGGTCGGAGGCGATGAGCACGCGCAGCGGCCAGTGGTCCACGCCAACGAGCATCAGCGCGCCAAGCGAGAGCGACAGGATGCAGGCGGCGGTGGTCGCGGCGACGGGGATGGTGCTCAGTCCGTACAGGACCGGACCGCGCAGCAGGTACGCCTGAAGGATGAGCGCGCTGGTCGTGAGGGTCATCAGGACCAGCGCCGTCGAGGCGGCGCGCTGCGTGGACGAGCGGTTCGGCAACGCGAGCGCCAGCGAGAGCACGAGGAGCATCGCCGCGGTATGCGGCGATATGCGTCCGACCGGGACTCCACCCATCATCAGGTCCGAGGGGAAGAGCCACACCTCGAGCACGAACGATCCGCCGCCGATCGCGTGCCAGAGCAGGAAGAACGCGAACAGGGCCGCCAGCGTCGCGAGCACAGCCGCCGGGCGCGATCGCGCTTCGGGGCCGCGGCGGGACGTCAGGACGAGTGCGCCGGCGACGAGGAAGACCAGCAGCGCCGTCGCCGGTGCCATCGGCACGTAGCGCTCACCGAACGTGAGCAACCCCCACTGGCCCGCTGCGTACGACGCGAGCACCGCGGCGCCGACCGTGCTCGCGAACAGCGCGAATCCCTGGGCCCACCTGGCGAGCGCGGATGACTGGATCACCCCCGCAACTTGGCTCTTGGTCGCCGCCTTCGAAAGCAGGCGGGCCGTGCCGCGGGGCGAGGGCAAACCCTACCGGGCCCCCGGGCCCCCGGGCCCCCGCTCCCGGCTCAGCCCTTCACGGCCTGCGCCGCCGCGAGCCGCGCGATCGGCACGCGGAAGGGGGAGCAGCTCACGTAATCGAGCCCCGCATCGTGACAGAATGCCACCGATCGTGGCTCGCCGCCGTGCTCGCCGCAGATGCCGACCTTCAGCGCGGGACGCGCGAGGCGCCCGTCGTCGGTCGCCATGGTGATCAGCCGGCCGACGCCGTTCACGTCGAGCACCTGGAAAGGATCGTCGGTGAAGATGCCGCGCTCGACGTACAGCGGCAGGAAGCGCCCCGCGTCGTCGCGGCTGAGGCCAAGCGTGGTCTGCGTGAGGTCGTTCGTGCCGAACGAGAAGAACTCGGCCTCCGCCGCGATCTCGCGCGCGGTCAACGCCGCGCGCGGCAGCTCGATCATGGTGCCGACGAGGTACTTCACGTTCACGCCGGTCGCCTTCGCGACCTGCGCGGCGACGCGGTCGACGATCGCGCGCTGGTGCGTGAACTCCCGCACCGTCGAGACGAGCGGGATCATGACCTCCGGCATCACGATGACGCCGCGCCGCGCCATCGCGGTCGCGGCCTCGAAGATCGCCTGCGCCTGCATCTCGGTGATCTCGGGATACGTGACGCCGAGGCGGCAGCCGCGGTGGCCGAGCATCGGATTGGTCTCGCGCAGCGACTCGACCACGTGCATCAGTTCGCGCCGCGTCACGCCGATGCGGCGCGCGAGCAGCTTCGCCTCCTCGCCGCCGTGCGGCAGGAACTCATGCAGCGGCGGATCGAGCAGCCGGATCGTGACGGGGTAGCCGTCCATCGCCTCGAAGATCCCCTCGAAATCGGCGCGCTGCATCGGCAGCAGCTTGGCGAGCGCGCGCCGGCGGCCGCTCTCGTCATGCGAGACGATCATCTCGCGCATGGCGTGGATGCGGTCGCCGTCGAAGAACATGTGCTCGGTGCGGCAGAGTCCGATGCCCTCGGCGCCGAAGCCGCGCGCGACGCGCGCGTCGTGTGGCGTGTCGGCGTTCGCGCGCACCTTGAGCCGGCGCCGCGCGTCGGCCCAGCCGAGCAGTTCGGCGAATCCGCGGTAGACCGGCGCGTCGTCGGGCGAGAGCGTCCCCGCATTCACCTGCATCACCTCGCTCGGCATCGTCGGCAGGTCGCCCTTGAAGACCTCGCCGGTGCCGCCGTCGAGCGTGATCCACTCGCCCTCGTTGATCTCGACCTCACCCACCGTGAAGCGGCGATGCGCACTGTCGACGCGGATCGCGCCGCACCCGACGACGGCGCACTTGCCCATGCCGCGCGCCACGACGGCCGCGTGGCTCGTCATGCCGCCGCGCGCCGTGAGCACCGCGCGCGCCGCGACGATGCCGTGGAAGTCCTCCGGCGTCGTCTCGTCGCGCACGAGCACCACCGCGTCGCCGCGCGCGGCGCGCGACTCGGCCACGTCAGCGTCGAACACCGCCATGCCGCTCGCCGCGCCGGGACTCGCCGGCAGGCCCACACAGAGGAGGCTGTGCGACGCATTCGGGTCGATGATCGGATGCAGCAGCTGGTCGAGCTGCTGCGCGGGCACGCGCCGGATCGCCTCGGGACGCGAGATCAGTCCCTCGTTGACCAGGTCGCGCGCGATGCGCACGGCGGCCGCGGCGGTCCGCTTGCCGGTGCGCGTCTGCAGGAGGAAGAGCTTGCCGCGCTCGACGGTGAACTCGAGGTCCTGCATGTCGCGGAAGTGGCGCTCGAGCAGCGACTGCGTGCGCAGCAGGTCGCCGTAGGCCTCGGGCAGCTTCGTCGCCATCTCCGTGATCGGCAGCGGCGTGCGGATCCCCGCGACGACGTCCTCGCCCTGCGCGTTCAGGAGGAACTCGCCGTAGAAGATCTTCTCGCCGGTCGAGGGGTCGCGCGTGAAGGCGACGCCGGTGCCCGAGTCGTCGCCGAGGTTGCCGAAGACCATCGCGACGATGTTCACGGCGGTGCCCGGGGCTTCGGCGATGCCGTTCACGCGCCGGTAGTCGACGGCCTTCTTGAGCATCCACGACTTCCAGACCGCGACCGTCGCGCCCCAGAGCTGCTCGCGGGGATCGTGCGGGAAGGGCTTGCCCGTCACGCTCTTGATGAGCTGCTGGTACTCGAGCACCAGCGTCTGCAACGCCTCGGCCGGAAGCTCGGAGTCGCTCTTGGCGCCGGTCGTCAGGCGCTTGGCCGCGAGCAGGTGCTCGAAGTCGTGCATCGGCACGTCGAGCACCACGTCGCCGTACATCTGCAGCAATCGGCGATACGAGTCGTACGCGAACCGCGGACTCCCCGAGAGCGTGGCGAGCCCCGCGACGGTCTCGTCGTTCAGTCCGAGGTTGAGGATCGTCTCCATCATCCCCGGCATCGAGACGCGGGCGCCCGAGCGCACCGAGACGAGCAGGGGATTGGACGCATCGCCGAACGTCTTGCCCGCGGCCTCCTCGAGCCGGGTGAGCGCGCGCTCGACCTCGTCCTGCAGCCCGGCCGGGATCGCCCCGTGCGCGAGATACGCGTCGCAGAGGTTGCACGCCATCGTGAATCCGGGAGGCACGGGCACGCCGAGATTGGTCATCTCGGCGAGGTTCGCGCCCTTGCCGCCGAGAAGGTCCCGGTCGTCCTTGGTCGCCTCGGCCCTGCCGTTCCCGAAGAAGAAGACGGACTGCGTCACGCTGGTGCTCTCCCGCCCATGGCGGTGCGTCGCTAGCCGAGCCGGAGCTTCTCCGGGACGGTCGGCGGCTTGGTGGGGTACTGCCCGCTGAAACAGGCGTGGCAGAAACCGTCAGGACCGTTGGGGACCGAGTTCAACATCCCGTCGAGCGAGATGTAGCCGAGCGTGTCCACCCCGATCTTCCTGGCGATCTCCGCCACGCTGTTGTTCGCTGCGATCAACTGCGCCTTGTCCGGCGTGTCGATGCCATAGTAGCACGGGCCCGTGATCGGGGGGGACGAGACCCGCATGTGGACCTCGCGCGCGCCGGCTGCGCGCACGAGCGCGACGAGGCCGCGGGTGGTCGTGCCGCGGACGATCGAGTCATCGACCATCACGACGGACTTCCCCTCGAGGATCTCGCGCACCGCGTTGTACTTCACCTTCACCTTCGCATCGCGCCCGCTCTGCGTGGGCTGGATGAACGTCCGTCCCACGTAATGATTGCGGATGAGTGCGAGTTCCAGCGGCATGCCGCTCGCCTCGGCGTAGCCGAGCGCGGCGGAGTTGGACGAATCCGGCACCGAGAAGACGAAGTCCGCCCCGGGGGCCGGGTGTTCCTTGGCCAACTGCCGACCGAGCGCGCGACGCGCCCGGTCGACCGAGCCCCCGAACACCTTGGAATCGGGACGCGCGAAGTAGACGTATTCGAAGACGCAGCGGTGCAAGTGCGATGCCGCGGGGCGCTGAAGCGTGCGGACCGAGCCATCGGTCTCCACGGCGACGATCTCGCCCGGCTGGATCTCGCGCACCACGGTGGCGCCGGTGATGTCGAGCGCACAGGTCTCGGAGGCGAAGATGTAGGCGTCGTTGATCCGACCCATGACGAGCGGGCGCCAGCCGTACGGGTCACGCGCGGCCACCAGCGTCGTTCCGATCATGACAAGCAGGGAGTATGCGCCTTCCACGCCCTCGAGCGCCTCGGCGAGCTTCTCCTCCGGTCGCAGTGCTTTCGACTTCGCGAGGCGATGCACGATCACTTCGCTGTCCATCGTCGAGCTGAAGATCGACCCTTCGTCCTCGAGCTCGTGCCGGATCTCGGGCGCGTTGGTCAGGTTGCCGTTGTGCGCGAGGACGATGTGACCGCCCTTGAAGCGCACCATCGCCGGCTGCGCGTTCTCGATCGTGCTCGAGCCGGCGGTGGAGTAGCGCGTGTGCCCGAGCGCCACCGGTCCGGCGAGTTCGAGCATCTTCTCGGCAGAGAACTGGTCGGAGACGAGTCCCATCGCGCGAATGCCGTGGACCTCGCCTTCCTTGTTGGTGGAGACGATGCCCGCCGACTCCTGCCCGCGGTGCTGCAGCGAGAAGAGGCCGAGATGCGTCATCGCCGCGGCGTCGGGGTGGCCACTGATACCGAAGATGCCACACATCAGGCCTGCGCTCCTTCAAGGGCGGGATCGATCGTGACGGCCTCCGCGGCCGCCCGCTTCATCGCACGGGGCAGGGCCTCGTGATACGCCTCCGCCATCCGCGCGGTCGCGATCTGCATCGTCGTCGCGCCGGCGGTGACACGCAGCCCTTCAGCGGCCGCGGTGACGGTGCCGATCACACGCGCCGGTACGCCATGCTGCTTCGCGATCGCGAGCACCGCCGCGGAAGACGCGGTCGAGAGCACCACGCGGCCCTGCGCTTCGCCGAACAACAGTGCGCGCGCGGGCAACGCGACCCAGGCGCCGAGATCGATCCTCGCGCCGGTCGTCTTCTCGCGGTCGGCCATGCAGCTCTCGGCCAATGCCACCGCGATGCCGCCTTCGGAACAGTCGTGTGCGGAGCGCACCTGCCCCGCACGGATCGCCTCGAGCAGTGCGTCGATCAGCTTCTTCTCGCCGGCGAGGTCACAGGCCGGCGGAGCGCCGGCGACCACGCCGTGCACCCAGGCAAGATACTCGGAGCCGCCGATCTCGTCGGTGTTCTCGCCGAACAGCACGATCGCGTCGCCCGGCGTGGTGAAGTTCATGCGCGTCGCGTGGGCGGCGTCCTCGAGCACACCCACCATGCCGATCGTCGGCGTCGGATAGACCGCGCCCTGCGGATTCTCGTTGTAGAGCGAGACGTTGCCACCGGTCACCGGCGTCTCGAGCGCGCGGCAGGCGTCGCCCATGCCATACACCGCCTCGCGGAACTGGAAGAACACCTCGGGCTTCTTGGGATTCCCGAAGTTGAGGCAGTTGGTGATCGCTCGCGGCGTGGCACCCGTGCAGGCGACGTTGCGGGCCGCCTCGGCCACCGCGATCCGGCCGCCGACGCGCGGATCGAGGAACACGTAGCGACCGTTGCAGTCGGTCTTGAGCGCGAGCGCCTTCTTGGTGCCACGGATGCGGACGACCGCCGCATCGGCGTGGCCCGGACCGGCAACGGTGTTGGTGCGCACCGTCGAGTCGTACTGCCGGTGGATCCAGTGCTTGCTCGCGATCGTCGGCGCCTGCAACAGGCGCTCGAGCGTCCAGGCGTGGTCGCGCTCGCTCGGGAGCGGCGCGATCGCATGCACATCGCGTTCGCGGCGCGCCACGGCTTCGGCACTCTCCTTCGCTTCGGGAGCGTACATCGGGCAGTCGGTCACGAGGCGCGTGCCCGGGAACTCGGCGACGATGTGGTCGCCCTCGGTCACGCGGTAGACCGGCTCGGCGATCACCTCGCCGATCACTTCGGCGGTGAGGTCCCACTTGAACAGGATCTTCCGCACATCTTCCTCGTGTCCCCGCTTCGCGACGACGAGCATCCGCTCCTGCGACTCGCTGAGCAGGATCTCGTACGGCGTCATGCCGGCCTCGCGCACCGGCACCTTCGTCGTGTCGATCGTCACGCCGACGTCGCCGCGTTCGGCCATCTCGGCGCTCGACGACGTGAGGCCCGCCGCGCCCATGTCCTGGATCGCGACGATGTGGCCCGATCGGATGAGTTCGAGCGAGGCCTCGAGCAGCAGCTTCTCGGTGAACGGATCGCCCACCTGCACGCGCGGGCGCTTGGCCTCGTTCTCCTCGGAGAGGTCCTCGGACGCGAACGACGCGCCGTGGATGCCGTCGCGTCCCGTCCGGGCGCCGACCGCGATCACCGGGTTGCCGATGCCTTCGGCCTTCGCGGTGATGAGCTCCTCGACCTTCATGATGCCGACGCACATGGCGTTGACGAGCGGATTCCCCTCGTAGGCGGCATCGAACATCACGTCGCCGGCCACGGTCGGGATACCGACGCAGTTGCCGTAATCGCCGATGCCCTTCACCACGCCGGCGACGAGATACCGCACGCGCGGCGTCTCGAGCGAGCCGAAGCGCAGCGAGTTGAGCATCGCGATCGGTCGCGCGCCCATGGTGAAGACGTCGCGCAGGATGCCGCCCACGCCGGTCGCCGCGCCCTGGTACGGTTCGACCGCCGACGGATGGTTGTGCGACTCGATCTTGAAGGCCACCGCCAGCCCGTCGCCGATGCTGATCACGCCGGCGTTCTCGCCGGGACCCTGGAGCACCCACGGTGCCTTGGTGGGAAGCGTCTTGAGCACCGGACGCGAATGCTTGTACGAGCAGTGCTCGCTCCAGAGCGCACTGATGATCCCGAGCTCGGTGAACGTCGGCGTGCGGCCCAGCATGTTCACGAGGCGGTCGTACTCGTCCGTCGTGAGCCCGTGCTCGGCGACCAGCGCCGGCGTGATCGTCGGATCGCCCGGGCGGGGGGTGGCTCCAGTGGTCACTTGTTCCGCAGTCCCTTGAAGAGGTCGCGGATGAACCCGCCGACCGCGTTGTCCGTGACGCGTCCGATCATCTCCATCTCGCCGGCGTCGAGCCACATGCCGTGGCAGTCGGGGCAGACGTCGACCTTCACGTGCTGGAAGTCCTTCTCATTCAAGTCGCCGCCGCACTTGGGACACTTCATGTGGTGCGCCTTGCGCTCCACGGACTTGCGTTCGGCGTCGAGCTTCGCGCGGTGCGCCTTGATCAGCTCGGCGTCCTGGAGCAGGAAGTACTCGTCTTCGTTCTTGGTCGGCTTGAATTCGGTCATGGTCAGCGAGGAGTTAAGCGTTCGTCAGCGTGAGGAGGGACTGGAAGAGCACCAGCCCGTCGGTGGATCCGAGCAGGGGTTCCATCGCGCGCTCCGGATGCGGCATCAGGCCGACCACGGAGCCGCGCGCGTTCGAGACACCGGCGATGTTGCGCATCGAGCCGTTGGGATTCGCCGCGGCCGTCACCGTGCCCATCGCGTCGACATAGCGGAAGACCACGCGGCCCTCACCCTCGAGCCGGTCGAGCGTCGCGTCGTCGGCGGTGTAGCGGCCGTCGCCGTGCGCGATCGGCATCGTGAGGAGTGCGCCTACCGTCGTGGCGCTCGAGAAGACGGTGTCGATGCGCTCGACCTTGAGCGTCACGGGCATGGAGCGGAACTGCAGGCTCTCGTTCCGCAGCAGCGCACCAGGCAGCAGGCCCGCCTCGCACGCGATCTGGAAGCCGTTGCAGATGCCGATCACCGGCCCGCCGCGCTTCGCGTGCGCCAGCACTTCCTGCATGATCGGCGAGAAGCGCGCGATCGCGCCGGCACGCAGGTAATCGCCGTAGCTGAATCCGCCGGGGAGGATGATCACGTCCGCCCCCTTCAGGTCGTGATCCTTGTGCCAGAGGAGGAAGGCCTCCTCGTCGAGCCGTTCCACCACGGCGAGGAGCGCGTCCTCGTCGCAATTGGAACCGGGGAACGAGACGACGCCGACCTTCATGCGGGGACCACGGCGGCGATCTCGAAGTCCTCGGTCACCGGATTGGCGAGCAGGCGCGAGCACATCTCGCGCACCGAGGCCTCGGCGTGCTGCGCGTCGCCAGCGCCCGTTTCGATCACGAGATGGCGGCCGACGTGCACGTCGGCCACAGTGGAGAAACCGAGCGTGTGGAGGGCGTCGGCCACGGCCTTGCCTTGCGGGTCGAGCAGTCCCTTGCGCGGGACGATATGGACGGAGACACGGAACCGCTTCACGGCTGGGCACCCTCGGGTGTAAGGTCGTCCTCGTCGTCGCCCTCGGGGGCGTCGGCGAAGGGCGGGGGAAGTTCGAACACGTTGCGGAGCACGGCGAGCACCAGGCCCGTGATCACGTAGACGACGCCCACCGGGAAGAAGAACTCCCGCGGCAGGAAGAAGAGCGCGAAGACCGACGAGAAGAGCACGGTGATCCCGAGGATGCCGTGCAACGTGCGGAAGCTGAACTTGGGCCAGGCCGGGTAGGGCACGTCGCTGATCATCAGGCCGGCGAGGGTGAGCATCAGGTACCGCATGATGGTCTCCCACGGCCAGTCGATGAAGAACTGGTTGTAGAGCGGTGTCTGGCTGAACCAGTAGTAGGTCGCGAGCGTGCCGCCCGCGGCCGGACTCGGCAGTCCCTTGAAGTACGAGGCCTTCTTGGTCGCGCCCGCCTCCTCCACGTTGAACCGCGCGAGGCGCATCACCGCGGCGGCGCAGAAGATGAAGACGAAGATCCAGTCCCACCCCGAATGCCGCAGCACCGCGAAGTACATCATCAGCGCCGGGGCGAGGCCGAACGAGATCGCGTCGACGAGCGAGTCGAGCTCCTCACCGAACGCGCTTCCCGTGTTGGTCGCGCGCGCGATCCGGCCGTCGAGCGCGTCGCAGAAGGCGCCGAGCACGATGTACCAGCCCGCTTGCACGTGCTGGCCGCGCGACGCCGAGACGATCGCGAAGATGCCGAAGAACAGGTTCGCGAGCGTGAACCCGTTCGGGAGCATCACCAGCGACGGGCGAGGGAAGCGGCGGCGCTTCACTGCGGCAGCTCCGCCAGGACCGTCGTGCCCGCGATCGGCTTCTCGCCGAGCTGCACCTTCACCACGCTCCCCACGGGCACGAACACGTCCACGCGCGAGCCGAAGCGGATCAGTCCCATGCGCTCCCCCTGTTCGGCGTCGTCCCCTTCGCGGCTGTACGTGACGATGCGACGCGCGATCAGCCCGGCGATCTGCCGGAAGAGCACGCGGTGCTTCGTCGTCTGCACGCCGACCGAGCTCTGCTCGTTCTCCAGCGACGCCTTCTCGGCGGCGGCGTTGAGGAACTTGCCCGGATTGTAGTGCACGTACGCCACCTTGCCCGACACCGGGTACCGGTTCACGTGCACGTTGAACACGTTCATGAACACCGAGATGCGGATCGCGCGCCCCTGGATGAACGCGGGCTCGTCGACTTCCTTGATCTCGATCACGCGGCCGTCGGCCGGCGAGATCACGAGGTGCTCTCCGCGCGGGCCGGAGCGCTCAGGGTCGCGAAAGAAGTACGCCACCCAGAGCACGAGCAGGGTGAGCACGAATGCCAGCAGCCAGAGCGGCCACGAGCGGCGCGCGAGCGCGCCGGCGTAGCTCGCCGCGGCGAGCGCCATCGCGATCAGGATGAACGGGATCCCTTCACGGGCGAAGTTCACGGGAGTCTGGTCAGGTCGAGGGGAGAACCGGTGAGGCGCTCGAAGGCCTCGAGGTACCGCGCGCTCGTGGCGGCGACGACCTCGTCCGGGAGCATGGGGGGCGGCGCGTTGCCGTCCCACCGGCCGGCGCGGCGTTCCGCGTCGAGCCAGTCACGCAGGGGCTGCTTGTCGAAGCTCGGTTGCCCGTGGCCGGGTTCGTAGCGGTCGGCGGGCCAGAAGCGCGAGCTGTCGGGGGTCAGGCATTCGTCGATGAGGAGGATCCGCCCGTCGGTCGCACGGCCGAACTCGAACTTCGTGTCGGCGATGATGATGCCGCGCTCGGCCGCGATGTCGCGGCCGTGCCCGTAGATGAGCCGCGCGAGGCGCTCGAGCGTGATCGCCGCGTCGGCACCGACGATCCCCGCCATGTGCGACACGGTGATGTTCTCGTCGTGTCCCGTCTCCGCCTTCGTCGCGGGACTGAAGATCGGCGGGTCGAGCCGGTCGCTCTCGCGGAGTCCCGCGGGCACCGTCTCGCCGGCCAGCGTCCCGCTCGCCAGGTACTCCTTCCACGCCGAGCCGGAGAGGTATCCGCGCACGACGCACTCCACCGGGAAGACCTCGGTGCGACGGCAGAGCATCGCGCGCCCGGCGAGCTCGTCACGGTGCATCGCGACCGCCGGCACCGCCTTGATGATCTCCTCGACGGCACAGGAGATCAGGTGGTGCGCGACGGAGGTTTCGAAGTGCCGCAGCCACCACGCGGTGATCTGCGTGAGCACCGCGCCCTTGTACGGCACGAGTTCGCGCATCACCACGTCGAACGCGCTCACGCGGTCGCTCGCGACGAGCAGCAGGCGTGCCTCGTCCACTTCATAGACGTCGCGCACCTTGCCGCGCCGCAGCAGCGGCAGCGGGAGACGCGTCTCGCCCACCAGCATCGGACTCATACGCGCACCTCCTCGCGGGCCGGGCCGCTCTCACCGGCCGCGACGAGGATCGGACCGATCACCTCGGCGAGGAAATCGTCCACCTGGTGCGCCGAGCGTCCGATGAAATGCGAGGCGTCGGTCACGGCGCGCAGGTCCTCGCTCGGCACGGGGAAGGCTGGGTCCGCCGCGAGGCGTTCGAGCATGTCGTTCGGCTTGCCCTCGTCCTTCATGGCGCGCGCGGCGGCGATCGAATGAACGCGGATCACCTCGTGCGCGACCTGACGGTCGCCGCCCGCCTGCACGGCGCGCACGATCAGCGACTCGGTCGCCATGAACGGCAGTTCCTCGTTGATCCGCTGTCGGATCCGGGCCGGATGCACCTCGAGGCCGATGGCGATGTTCTCCATGAGGATGAGGATCGCGTCGGTGGCGAGGAACGCCTCGGGGATCACGATCCGGCGGATCGCCGAGTCGTCGAGGGTGCGCTCGAAATACTGCACGGCATGCGTCTGGTTGGCGGTGCCCGCCACCTGCTGAACGAAGCGCGCGAGCGAGTTGATCCGTTCCGAACGCATCGGGTTGCGCTTGTACGCCATCGCCGACGATCCGATCTGGTCCTTCTCGAACGGCTCCTCGATCTCGCCGAAGCTCTGCAGCATCCGCATGTCGCTCGCGAACTTGGCCGCGCTCGTCGCGATGCCCGCGACGACGTCGAGCACGTGCGCGTCGAGCTTGCGCGAGTAGGTCTGGCCGCTCACCGGGATCGAACCGGGGAACCCCATGGCATGGCACACATGGGTGTCGAGCGCGCGGACCTTCGTGTGGTCGCCGTCGAACAGCGTGAGGAAGCTCGCCTGCGTCCCGGTCGTCCCCTTCACGCCGCGCAGCGGCAGCGTCGCGAGCCGGTGGTCGAGGTCGGCGAGGTCGAGCACGAGGTCCTGCATCCAGAGCGTCGCGCGCTTGCCCACCGTGGTGAGCTGCGCGGCCTGCAGGTGCGTGTAGCCGAGCGTGGGCTCGGCGCGCCAATGCTTCGCGAACGTCGCGAGCGTCCGCAGCAGCGCGATCACGCGCCCGCGCAGCAGTTCGAGGCCGCGGCGCATCAGGATCAGGTCGCCGTTGTCGGTGACGTAGCAGCTCGTCGCCCCGAGGTGGATCACGCCCTTCGCCGCCGGTGCGACGTCGCCGAACGCGTGCACATGCGCCATCACGTCGTGGCGGAAGCGCTTCTCGTACTCGGCGACCTTCGGGAAGTCGATGTCGTCGAGGTGTGCCCGCATCTGCGTGAGCGCCTCGTCGGGGATGTCGACGCCGAGTGCGCGTTCTCCCTCGGCGAGGGCGAGCCACAGGCGACGCCAGAGCCCGTGCCGGGTCTGCGGGCTGAACAGCTCGAGCATCGCCGTGGAGGCGTAGCGTTCGGCGAGCGGTGAGCGATACTGCGCGTGCGTCATGAGATGCGGAAGTCGGTGGAGTAGACGGTGCCGGCCCGTTCGAAGAACATGCGGATCGGGCCGCGGCCGCTGTAGTACTCGAGCACGCGGGCCGCCTGCGGCGCGTCGGTGACGGGTGTGCGGTTGATCTGGATGATGACGTCGCCCGGCTGGAGGCCGAGCGCCTGCTGCACGCGCTCGGTGACCTTGTAGACGACTGCACCCTGCTCGGTGCGCACGCTGCGCTCGGCACGGATCGCCGCCGTGAGCGAGATCAGTTCGAGTTCCTTCATCACCGCGACCTTCTCGGCGCCGACCTCGGGAAGATCCTTCACGCGCACGCTCACGCTCTGGTCGCGTGACCCGCGCCGAACCTGCAACTGCGCGGTCTCGCCGACGCGCAGATCGAGCAGTTCCGCTTCCCAGTCGTACGAATTGCGGATCTGTCGGTCGCGCGACCGCACGATCACGTCGCCGGCGCGCAGGCCGGCGTCGGCCGCAGGACTCGCAGGGACGATCTGCTCGATCGTCGCGCCGGCGTTCAGATTGCCGCGTCCGGCCGAGGCGCCCGTCTGCTGCAGCTTCACGCCGATCCACGGCCGGCGCACGCTGCCGTGCGCGAGCAGGTCCTCGGCCACGCGACGCGCACGGTCGATCGGGATGGCGAAGCCGAGTCCGATCGAGCCGCCGGTCGGTGTGTAGATCGAACTGTTCACGCCGACCACCTCGCCCGACGCGGTGATCAGCGGCCCGCCCGAGTTGCCGGGGTTGATCGAGGCGTCCGTCTGGATCATGTCGACGTAAACGCCGGGACCGTCGCCGCGCCCCGTGAGGTTGCGTCCCACGCCACTCACGACGCCTGCGGTGACGCTCGGCTCCGAGTTGCCGAGGAGGAATCCGTACGGATTGCCGATCGCTACCACCCATTCGCCTATGAGCAGGCCGCGGGAGGTGCCGAGCGGCGCCGTGGGAAGGCCCTTCGCATCGATCCGCAGCACCGCGAGGTCGTTGAGCTCGTCCTCGCCTACCACCGTCGCCGGATAAGTCGTGCCGTCGCGCAACGCGACCGACACACGGCTCGCGCCGCTGATCACATGCGCGTTGGTGACGATCACGCCGTCCTCGCGCACGATGAAGCCCGATCCGATCCCCGACGCGACCTGCTCGCCGGACCGCGTGCCGAAGAAGAGGTCGAACGGCGTCGAGGCGGGGCGCTGCATCCGTTCGGTCTGCACCGTGACGACGGCGGGGGCGACCTTCGAGACCGCCTCGGTGATCGCCGTGCGGCGCGAGGTGTTGATCGCCTGGTCGGTCGTCGGCAACTGTGTGGCCGGCGGCCGCGTGACCGGCGGCAACTGCGCGTCGGAGAGGCTCGGGTTGGCGCCTTCGCACGCCGCGAGGGCGAGGAAGAGCGCGGGACCGAAGTGACGAAGCAGGCGCGGTGCGGTCATGCTCACTTGGCGCGCCGCGGCTTCGCGCGGCGGCTGATGTCGCCGAGGAAGCGGTCGAGGCCGCGGTCGGTGAGCGGATGCTGCAGGAACGAGCGCAGCGCAGCCGGCGTGACCACCGCCGCATCCGCGCCGGCGGCCGCGAGTTCGGCGAAGCGCGCCGCGCTGGGTGCGCCCGCCGCGACCACGTCGCACTCGTGTGCCGAGCGGTCGAGCACATCGCGCAGCCCGCGGATCACGTCGTCGGCCGCATGGCCGACGGCCTCGAGCGCATCGACCGGCACCACCACGTGAGCCGCTCCGGCCTTCGCGGCGAGTAGCCCTTGGGCGACCGAGTGCACGAGCGTGGCCGCCACCCGGATGCCGTCGGCGGAGAGCCGTCGCACCGCCGGAAGCGCGTCCTCGACGAAGGGCACGGCGACGATCACCTGCTCGGCGATGCGCGACAAGGCCTTGCCCTGGCGCGCGATCTCTGCGGCGTCGACCGACGGCACGCTCGCGAAGATCGGCAGCGACGTGCGCTCGACGAGCTCAGCGAGCACCTCGCGAGGGTCGGCATGCGGCAACTCCGCCGAGAGGATCGCCGGCGTGGCGACCACGCCGTCGATCAGCCCGGCCGCGGTGGCCCAGCGGATCTCATCGGCGGCGACGGTGGCGAGATAGAGGCGCATCAGGGCGTCAGGTACAGGTCGGCGGGATAGGTGACCTCCTCGAGGCAGAGTCCCACCGCCGGAGCGGGGGGCGACACCTCGTCGTTCCGGTCTGCTGCGAGCAGGGCGGTGAAGTCCTCCTTCGGCCGCTTGCCGCTCGCCGCGTCGAGCATCGTGCCCACCAAGAACCGCACCATATGGTGCAGGAACCGGTTGGCCGCGACATCGAACACCAGCCCTTCGGGGAGGCCCGATGCTGCCGGGCGCCACCGGGCGAGACGCACCTCGCATCGGTGATCGTCGCCGTCCGGAGCCGTGCCGCGCACGGCGAAGCCACGGAACGCGTGCGTCCCCACCAACCGAGCTGCGCACCACCCGAGCACCTCGCGGTCGAGGGCCCGGGTCCAAGGGAGTGTCCAGCGTCGCCGGAATGGCGAAGCCGCCCCCTCGTCGAGCCCCACCGCGTAACTGTACCGGCGAGAGGTCGCGCTGAATCGCGCATGGAACCGCGGCTGCATCTCGCATGAAGCCGCGACCCACAGGTCGTGCGGGAGCTTCTCGTTCAGGACGCGTCGCAGCTTCTCCGCCGTCCAGTGCTCCGGCACGGTGACGCTCACGACCTGTCCCCGGGCGTGCACCCCGGCGTCGGTGCGGCCGGCGCCGGTGACCCGCACCGGAGTGGTCGCGAACGACGCCATAGTGCTCTCGAGGACCCCCTGCACAGTGCGCCGACCGGGTTGGACCTGCCAGCCGGCGAAGTCAGTGCCGTCGTACTGCAGGACCAGCTGGAGGGTGCGCTCCGACATCGAGGGAAAACTACCGCGCGCGCGGGGTGAGTTCAAGGAACGCGCACAGCGGAACGCGCATTGCGCATCCCCGTGCGCTTTTCATTGACTGTCGCCTCGCGGCAGGCGAGCTTTCGCCCCCAATGACCGCGCGAACGCTTCCCTCGCTGGCACAGGCGCTCGGCGCCGCGACCGATCTCGATGCGGCGCTCGTCGCGCTCGCCGGTGCGCTCGCCGAGAGTGATCGGGACGTCTCCCTTGCACTGCTCCGGTTCGACCCGCGCCAAGGACTGCTCCGCGAACGGATGACCGTGCGAGACGGTCGCGTCGATCGCGTGCCGCTCGAGACCTCCCTGGAACAACTGCCGCGGCTCACCCTGCGCGCCGTGCAGGACGGCGGGACCTTCGCCGACGTCTCGGAGGAGCCGCCCGCGTATGCCCGGCTCCTCAAGCTCGCTTGGACCGACGACGGCGGGTCGCTCGCCCTGCGCGGCATCAAGGTCGACGGGCAGCTCGTCGCCGTTCTGTCCGCCGTCGAGCCCAAGCGCGTCTTCGGCACCCGCGCGACCGAACGGCTCGCGCCGTTGGCTGCGCTCTTCGAACTCGCGCTCGCGCGATTCCACGACCGCGAGACGCGCGACGAGGCCACCCGCACGCTCGAGGAGGTCACCCAGCGCGTGCATGGCGAGTACCTCACGCGCCTCGCGGACCTCGAACGCGAGGTCGTGAGCACGCGCGAGATGGCGTCGGCGCAGAATCCGGACCCCGCCGAGGCGCTCGCGCGCGAGCGCGAAGAGGCACGGCGCGCTGAGGAATCCCGCCGCACGCTACGCAAGCTCGCCGCGCTCGATCACCAGCTCACCGCATCGGTCGGCCAGCTCGAACAGGCGCATATCGAACTCCATCGCCGCAGCGAGGCCCTCCGGCAGCGCACGCGCACGCTCTACCTGCTCGATCGCGTCATGACGCTCTCGGCCGAGACCAACGACGCGCTGCGCCTCGCCGAGGGCCTGCTGGCGCTCGTCGGCGACGACATGCAGGCGCTCCGCTGTTCGCTCTTTTTGGTCGGCAGGGAACCGGGCACGCTCTATCTCGCCGCCGCGCGCGGTCTCGCCCCGCACGTGCAGATCGGCAAGGTCATCTCGCTCGGACAGGGCGTTGCCGGCAAGGTGGCCGAGCGCCGCGAGCCGATGCTCGTCGTCGACGCCGTCGATGCCAAGCAGACGCCCCTCCTCGGCGACGACTATCTCACGACCGGCTCGTTCATCTCGTTCCCGCTCGTGCTGCACGACGAGCTCGTGGGCGTCGTGAACTTGACCAATCGCGCGCAGCATGGGCTCTTCGTGGAAGAGGACGTCGAGCGCGTCCGCATGCTCGGGCTCGTGATCTCCCTCATCGCGTGCGAGGGTCGACTCGCCGAGGCCCTGCACGGTCAGGACCGTGAGCGCTAGCGTCCTGCAGCTGGTCCTCCGCAAGCTCGCCGCCGGTGAACGACTCGACAGCGAAGGGGCGGCCAGCGCCTTCCGCGCAGTCATGTCGGGCGAAGGCACGCCGGCGCAGATGGCCGCGCTGCTCATGGGGCTCCGCGTACGTGGCGAGACCTCGACCGAGGTCGCCGGCGCCGCGCGCGCGCTCCGCGAGGCGATGACGCGACTCGACGTCCCCGATCCGTCGGGGCTCGTCGACACCTGCGGCACCGGCGGCGGCGCGGTGACCACCTTCAATATCTCCACCGCTGCGGCGCTGCTCGCCGCCGGTGCGGGCGTCCGGATCGCCAAGCACGGCAACCGGTCGTTCACATCGAAGTCCGGGAGCGCCGACGTGCTCGAGGCGCTCGGCGTGTCGATCGACGTGCCGGTGGACCGCATGCGCCGCGTGCTCGACGACGCCGGCATCGTCTTCATGTTCGCGCCGACCATGCACCCTGCGATGCGCCATGTGGGTCCAGTGCGGCGCGAGATGGCGATCCAGACGGTGATGAACCTCGTCGGTCCGCTCGCGAACCCCGCGGGCGCCGGCCGGCAGGTGATCGGCGTGGCCGATCCTGCGCGCGTCGAGCTGATCGCCGGCGCACTCGCGGAACTCGGCACGGCGCATTCATTGATCGTGCACGGCACCGACGGCATGGACGAGATCTCCCCGCTGGCGCCGACGACCGTCGTCGAACTTCGCGGCGGAGCACTCCTGCGCTGGACGATCGATCCCGCCGACTTGGGCTTCCGCGGCATCGCCGCCGGCGATCTCGCGGGTGGCGAGCCCGCACAGAACGCGACGGTGATCGAGCGGGTGCTGCTGGGGAAGGGGTCGCGCGGGGCCGAGGCCGCCGTGTTGCTCAACGCGGCGGCGGCGCATTATGTCGCGGGGCTCTCGGCTTCGCTGCCGGATGCGCTCGTCGCGATGCGCGAGGCGCTCAACACAGGGAAAGGCTGGGACGCGCTCGGGCGGCTCCGTGGTGCGTCGGCCGCCCAGCGCTGAGGTGCCGGA
>JAYTNC010000399.1:0-10085 GCA_043748515.1 Gemmatimonadota bacterium
GTACGGCACAGTGGATCGAACTGCCGCTGTGCATTCCTTCCGACGGCGTCCCGCGAGAAGGATCCATTCGCGATTTACGTCCGTCTCGCGAATGCAGGATGAATACTCACCGTTCCGGTGGTCGCCGCAATGGTGGAATCGCTGACGCACTGTGCGGGTCGGACCTAGGTGGAAATCCCGACAGCGCGTGCAGCGGTCTTCACTGCCTGATCCACGGAGGACGAGCGCGCGCCGGTCACATCCGTGGTTTCGGCGGCTTCACGAACTGGTCGAGCCAGCTCATCATCTCGGCCAGCGTGTGCCCCACGCTCTCGCGGGCCTGGTACCCGTGCGACTCCGCCGGGAGCTGCACGTAGCGCACGGTGGCGCCGTTCCCCTTGAGCGCGGCGTACATGCGCTCCGACTGGACCGGGAAGGTGCCGGTGTTGTTGTCGGCCATGCCGTGCACGAGCAGGATCGGCGTCTTGATCTTGTCGGCATGCGTGAAGGGCGACATCTGCTCGTAGAGGTCCTGCGCCTGCCAGTAGCTGCGCTCCTCGCCCTGGAAGCCGAAGGGCGTGAGCGTGCGGTTGTATGCACCCGACCGCGCGATGCCGGCGCGGAAGAGCTTCGTGTGCGCCAGGAGGTTGGCCGTCATGAACGCGCCGTATGAATGGCCGCCCACGCCGATCCGGTCGCGATCGGCGACCCCCATCGAGACGATCTGGTCGATCGCGGCCTGCGCGCTCTGCACGAGCTGCTGCACGTAGGTGTCGTTCGGCTCCTTGCCGTCGAAGCCGATGATCGGCATGGTCGGGTCGTCCATCACGCCGTAGCCCTGCAGCAGCGCGAAGAGGTGCGACGAACCACCGGGCCGCGTGAAGCGGTAGGGCGAGCCGGTCACCTGCGAGGCCGCCTCGGCCGAGCCGAACTCGAGCGGGTAGGCCCAGAGCAGGAAGGGCAGCGCACCGTCGCGCGCCTTGTCGTAGCCCGGCGGGAGATGCACGGTCGCATGGAGCGTCACGCCGTCGGCGCGCTTGTAGCTCACGCGCTCGGTGCGCACGCCGGCGAACTCGGGCGCCGGATCCCTGAACTGCGTGAGCTGTCGCGGCGCGATGCGGCGCACGAGATCGCGCTGCCAGAGATTGGGCGGCTCCTCCACCGACTCGCGGCGCGTGAGCAGACGCTCGCCGCGTTCGTCGAGCAGGTCGACGACGGTCTCGTAGTACGGCGCGGCGGACTGGAACAAGCGTGTGGACTTGGTGGTGGCGAGCTCGAACCGGTCGAGGAAGGGCCGATCGCCCTCGGGGCTCGCGCCGTTGCCGCGCAGGAACGCCGACTTGCCGTCGGCAGTGAGGTGCAGCACCTGCTGGCCGCGCGCGTCGCGGCGCGTGAGGAACGTGCCGCGGTCGCCGTAGCGGTCCTCGCTCGAGCGCTCCCAGAGCAGGCGCGGCGCGTTCTTGCCGCTCGGGTCGACCACCCAGGAGCGCGTCTTGCGCTGGCGGCTGTTCGCCTCGGTCGCGATCGCGAGATCGGCGCGGCCCCAGACGATGCCGCGCGCGCGCCACTCGGTCTCGAGCAGCGTCGCCGGCGCGCCGATGAACGGCGCGGCGATCGAGAGCACGCGGTCGCGCTTGGGGACCTGCTTGGTCGGGTCGCCGTTGTCGAGCGCTTCGATCCATGCGAGCGCCGCCGGCTGGTCGGCGCGCCACTGCGGATTGCGCGGGCCCGCCTGCGCGCCGTCGCTCCCCCACGAGACGCGTTCGATCAGCGGGCGCGTCGCGAGCGTGCGCGCCACGCGGCCGTCGAGCGTCCACACTTCGATCTTGGTCGGGAAGTAGTTGAGCGTCACCGAGTACGAGAACGGCTTGGCGAGCGTGGTCACGAGCATCCACTGTCCGTCGGGGCTCACGGTCGCACCGCTGATGATCGCGTTCGCGCCGACGGGCGTCACCGTGCCGTCGAGCGCGACGCGCGCGAGCTGGCTCGTGGCGTAGTGCGCGAAGATCGCCTCGTCGTGCGGGCTCTTGAGCAGGTCTTGATACGTCGCGGCGCGGTCGGGACTCCCGGTGAGCGCCTCCTGCACTATCGGGCCCAGCGGCGTCGAAGGCGCGACGGGCTCGGGCCCGCGGTCCGACGGCACGAGCGTGCAGACGAGCGCGTCGTCACCGCTCCAGTCGCAGGGCGCGCCGAGCACGGCGTTGAGACGGCGCGCGCTGACTTGGCGGGCGCTCTTGGCGGCGAGATCGCCCACCCAGAGCGTGAGCGCGTCGTCGGTGCTCACCACGAACGAGAAGCGCTGGCCGTTGGGCGACCAGCTTGGCGCACCCACCCCTGCGCCGGCCGGCAGCGACATCGCGATCGGGGTCGGCGCGCCGCCGCCGATCGGCATGACCGACAGGCCGCGGGCGGGGTTCTGGCGCGACGGGCCGCTCGTGCGCGGATCGAGCCGGATGCCGGCCACGCGGTACTCGGGCGCGGCGATCTCGCTGATGGGCGGGAGACCCGGCCGCTCGAGTAGCAGGATCTGCGTGCGGTCGGGGCTCGTGATCGCGGTCGGCGTCGCGGGGGCGTCGAGGATCCGCTGGATCACGGCGGGAGGCTGGCGGTACGCGGCCTGCGCGAGGCCGAGCGTGGAAACGACCGGGGCGAGCGCGAGAGCGCGGAGGATCACGCGCGCGCGGCTCGGAGTACGGGGACGCCAGCGGAACTGCATCGGTGGGGGCTCCATCGGAGAGGGTGCGGCCTGCCGCTGGGCTACGAGCGGCGACGCCCCAATGTTGGCGCGAAGGCGATTCCCCGGCTAGCGGTCGAGCGCCCGCTCCGCCTCACGGATGTGCGCGTCGAGCAGCCGCATCCGCAGGTCCTTGGTGTCGCGCTCGGTCGCCGAGGGCATGCGCCCGAACAACGCGCGCGCTCCCGCGATGTCCCCGACGCGGAGCCGCGCGACGATCGCCGCTTCATAGAAGACGTCCGCGGGGAGCCAGTGCCGGCCCTCGGTGCGCGCCTCGAGCAGCGGCAGCGCCTCGCGCGCGGCGGTCGTCCAGTCGTAGCTCATCGCCGCGCGCATGAACCGCAAGGCGGAAATGCCGTCGCGTGGCGCGCGCTGTTCGATCATGTAGAGCTCCACCGCGGCATACCATGCGCTGTCGACCACCCCCACGATGCCGAGGTGCCGGTCGAGTTCCACGGTGTACATGTCGGTGAACCAGGTGAACCAGTCCGTCGGCGCGCGCCCCGACGCCATCCACATGTCGAGCTGCGCCTGGCGGATGCGCGCATGCTGGAACTTCCGGTTCGCGACCATGGTGTCGTTGGGCGCGAGCGCCTCGCTGCTGCGCACGCGGGCGACGAGCGCCTGCGTCTCGACGCGCGGGATCGCGAGCGACGAGCGCAGCGCCGGCCCGAGCCGCACGCGGCGCCCGCCGAGTGCGGCGGCCACGTCGAAGCGCGCGTTCGAGAGCCCGAGGAATCCCTCCGCCGACTCGCGCAGGAACCGCGTCCGCTCCGCGCCGAGATCGAGCACCGGGCGGAAGTCGGAGTTCACGTCGGGGAAGGAGTCGAGCACCGGCGCGAGTTCGGCGCGCGTGAGCAGGACGGTCGCGTCGAGCGCTTCGGGCGAGATCGGCACGAACCGCGCGAGGTCGAGCGCGATGTCGGTGTACTTCGCGACCGACCAGTCGGGTGCCGGCAGGCGGTCGGCGTTCGAGGCCACGACGAGGATGTCGACGTCGTTGGTGAGGTAGACCGCGTACGAGCGGAAGTTCTTGTGCAGCGCCGCGAGCACGTCGAGCACGAGCGCGTCGTCGATCTCGTACAGGTGCAGCCACTGCCCGAAGACGCCCTCGGGCGTGAGGTAGGTGCGCACGCGCGCATAGAACTCGTCGGTGAAGAGGCCGGAGACGCCGCTCACCCACGGATTGGACGGCTCGGAGAGGATCAGGTCGTAGCGCGTCGCGCTCGCGGCGAAGAAGCTCTTCGCGTCGTCGTGCACGAAGCGCGATCGCGGGTCGTCGTAGGCGCGCAGGTTCGCCGGCTTGAAGAGCTTGGACGCCTCGATCATCTGTGGCTCGATGTCGATCGTCACGAGTTGGTCGAGGTACTCGCTCCCCAGCAGCAGATGTGACGAGATCCCCGAGCCGTGGCCGATCACCGCGGCCTGCGTCGCCCGCGGCACGTGCGCGAGCGTGATCAGCGGCAGCAGCACCTGCGTCGACTCGTCGCCGCCGAGCGGGCTCTTGAGCGAGTCCACGGGTGGCTCGTCGAACCAATAGCGCGAGATGCTCGCGTCGGGCTTGCCGTTGGTCGCGAGCGAATAGCCGCTGTCGCTGCCGAGCCGCACGCTCACGCTCGCGGTGCGACCGTCCTCGTAGAACAGGATCTCTCGCTCCCCGCGGTCGGGCACGTTGCCGTAGCGGAACACGCCGCTCGAGAGGATCCCGGGATCGAACGGCGGGGCGATCAAGGCTCCCACGATCAACAGGGCGCCCGCGGCCGCCGCGAGCGCCGCCGCGCCCTTGGTCTCCGGGCGCGACTGCGCGCGCTTCCAGAGCAGCAGCACGCCGAGCGCGATGTCGATCGCGCCACCGGCGATGAGCAGCAGCTTGAGTCCGAGCAGTGGCATGAGCCAGAGCGCGGCCGCCGCGACGCCGACGATCGAGCCGAGCGTGTTCCATGCATACACGGCGCCGATCGCGCGCTCGCCATGCCCCGCGCCGAGGAGCATGCGCGTGATCAGCGGCAGCGTCACGCCGGCGCAGAAGGTCGGCGGGAGCATCACCGCGAGCGCGATGCCGTACCGCGCGAGGTTGTAGAGCCGGTAGCCGGCGGCGTTCTCGTCGAGCGCTTCGGTGAGTCCCGCCATCCAATGGAAGGAGCTGCCGTACACGGCGAGCGTGGCGATGGCCGCCGCGCCCATCGCGAACTGCACCACGCCGAGCAGGCGCACGGGGTCGCGCTCGCTGTCGGCGCGGCGGCGGATCCAGAAGGCGCCGAGCGCCAGCCCCAAAATGAACGCCGAGAGCATGAGCTCGAACGCGTGCGTCGCGCTGCCGAGCACCAGCGCGAGCATCCGGATCCAGGCGATCTCATATATGAAAGAGGCGACCGCGGTGCCGAAACTCACGCCGAGCAGCAGGGTCCAGAGGTCGAGCCCCGGCGGCGAGGTGACGACCGTCGCGACCACGGGAGTCGGCAGGCGCGAGTGACCCTCCGCGAGATCCGCGTCGGGCGCCCCGAGGACCGCCGCGTCCATCGCGGCCTCGATCTCGTCCGGCTCGGTCTCGCCCGTCCCGGTCTCGCTCGACCGCATCGCCTGCAGCGCCACGTACGTCGCCACCGCGACGAGGATGTTCACGAGCGCCGCCGTGAGCAGCGTCCCTTGCAGCCCCACCGCGCCGATCAGCCAGAAACCGGCGACGAGCACGCCAACCGCCGCGCCGATCGAGTTGGCGAAGTAGAGCACGCCGATCACGCGTCCGCTCGCCGCCGCAGGATCGTTATGGTCCCGGCCGAGCCGGCGGATGAGGCCCGCGGTCATCAGCGGGAAGGTCGCGCCGAGCAGCACCGACTGCGGCAGGATCAGGAGCGCCGCGATCGTCCACTTCACCACCACGAGCATCGGACCGCCCGCGAGCGCTGGGAAGATCGAGTCGTACGCGAGCGTGCTCACTGCGCCGAAGACGTCGTGGAACACCAGGCCGAGCAATCCGACCACGAGCTCGACGATCGCGTACCAGAGCAACGGCTCGGCCAGCCGCTCCGAGCGCTTGGAGGCGATCGTCGCGCCGAGCGACATGCCGCCGAGGAAGATCACGAGGACGATCACCTGCGCGTAGGCGCTGTGACCGACGAAGAGTCCGAGGTAGCGGCTCCAGATGGACTCGTAGATGAGTCCGGCCGCGCCCGAGAGGATGAAGACCAGCGTCAGGAGGAGCGTCACCGGAGCGAATCTAGCGCCAGTCCCTCCGGCCGTGCGCCGCGGATAGCTGCGCGTGAGCCGGAACTGGCGGATGCGCGTACCGGAGGCATCATTGTGCGGGTCATGTGGGAATGGGACCGCCTGCGGAGAGCGACGACCGACTATGCCAAAATATCCCGTACTGCTGGTACACGGATATTCCGATGATGGGCGTTCCTTCGCCAAGTGGGGGGAGCGCCTCCGCGCCGCGGGGCATGATGCCCGCGCCATCCGCGTGGCCACCTGGAGATCGCTCGCCAACGAGATCTCGCTGGCCGATGTCGCCGAGGCGTTCGAGCGCGCACTCGCCGACGAGCCCGGACTCGCTGCCGGCGAGGAGTTCAGCGTGATTGTGCACTCCACCGGCGCGCTCGTGGTGCGTGCCTGGCTCGCCGCCGATCCCGCGCGCCGCCGGCGACTCGTGCATCTGGTGGGACTCGCGCCCGCCAACTTCGGCTCGCCACTCGCGCACAAGGGGCGCTCGTTCCTCGGCATGCTCGCGAAGGGCAACCGGAAGTTCGGCGGGGACTTCCTCGAGGTCGGCGACCGTGTGCTCGATGCGCTCGAACTCGGCAGCCGCTTCACCTGGGACCTCGCGCACCGCGACCTCCTCGGAGACGAAGGCGGCTGGTACGGCAACGGCGTGACCGCGCCCTGGGCGTTCACTGTCTGCGGCACGGGTGAATACAGCTGGCCGCAGCGGATGTTCGCCGATCCGCCGGGAAGCGACGGCGTGGTGCGCTGGACCGGCAGCGCGCTCGACGTGCGCAAACTGACGGTCGACCTCTCTCGGCGCGCCGAGCAGCGGTTGGTGGTGAGCGGGCAGCGTCCACTCGACGTGCCGATGGCCTTCATGCCCGAACGGCATCACGGCGCGATGATCGGCCGCCCCACCGGCGACCTCGAGAAGATGGTGCTCGAGGCGCTCGCGGTGCGCGTCCCCGCCGACGATCGCAACTGGCGTGCCCGGTGGGAGGCGAAGCATCGCCCCCGGGAAGCGTGGCAACAGTTCGTGGTGCACGTGCGCGACGAGCGCGGTGACGGCGTGAGCGACTTCAACGTGCAGTTCGACGTCACGTGGGAATCGGGCGAGAAGGAGACGCTCGTCGACTTCGCCTCCGACGTGCATCCGTACAGGCGTGATCCGAGTTACCGCGCCTTCCACGTGAAGCTCAGAGACATGAAACGCTCGCGGATCGCGGCGCTGCGGCTCAAGGTGCTGGCGCGCAGCAACACGAGCCACGTGGGCTATCGGGGCGCCGGCGGCAGTCGCACCGACGGCTGGGACGGCGCACTCGATCTCTCGGCGTTCGGACCGCAGGGCGACGTGAAGCTCTTCTGGCCGTTCACGACGACGCTGATCGAGATCGTGCTCGACCGCGAGCCGCGGCCGTACTCGGGCGCGAACGAGGTGCTGTGGTTCGCGAAGTGACCGCGCGACTCAGCGCCGCCGCTTCGCCTCGTTCTCGATGAAGCCGCGCGTCCAGTACATCACGAGTGCGCAGGGTTTGTCCTGCCCATTGGGCCAGGCGAGGCGCTTGTAGGCGGCCGGCACCTTGTCGTAGCTCTCGTAGTGCTCGATCCCGACGATCTCGTTGGGCCGGACATTCTCGTCGGCGGCGGTCTTGTGGCGTCCGTTCCAGCCTTCCATGAGACAGCGCCAGCCCGTGGTGCTCCCCACGCGCCAGTCCTGCCCGATCGTCGAGTCACGCGCCATCTCGCGCCGGAATCCCGGCAGGCCCTCGAACATGTCGGCCCAGTAATAGGAGCGGAGCGCGGCGATCTCCTCGGTCCCGCGGAACTGTCCGATCCCCGCACGGCGTCGGCAGTCGAAGCCGCCGAAGTCGTAGGCGGCGCAGCCGTCGTGCGAGACGATCCGCATCGTGTCGAGCGCCTGCACCACGCGCTTGAGCTTGAACGCCACGTCCGGTGCGGCATTGTCGAGCATGTTGATCGCGCGGTCCGACGGCTGATAGCCCGGGAGTCGCGCCATGATCAGCTGTTGCCCGAACGGCAACCGTATGAGCGTGAAGCGTCCGTCCTTCCCCGTGCGCGTGGTGCGCTTGGCGTTGATCGAGAGCACCTCGACGTTCTCGAGCGGCCGGCCGCCGGTGTCGGTGACGACGCCACGCACGACGCCGGCCTGCGCGGCCGCGGTGGCGGGAGCGAAGGCCGTGTGAACGACGAGAGCGAGTGCGGTGAGCCAAGGCAGGGTGCGCATCACCCCAATGATACCCGCCCCGGCGCCGAATTGTCCCGGGCCACGAATTGCTCCGCCGGCTGCTCGGCGAGCTGCTCGGCGCGCTGCTCGGCGCGCCGGCGTTCCAGTGCTTCCACCGTGAGCGGGCGCGAGTGGAAATAGCCTTGGATCTCGTCGCACCCGTGGGCACGGAGGAACTCGAGTTGCGGCAGCGTCTCGACCCCTTCCGCGATGACCGACATCTTCAGGCTCCGGGCCATCGCGATGATCGCCACCGCGATCGCCCCGCCATCCGGGGCCGCGGTGATGTCGCGCACGAACTGGATGTCGATCTTGAGCGTGTCGATCGGGAAGCGCTTCAGGTACGAGAGGCTCGAGTAGCCGGTGCCGAAGTCGTCGACGGCGATACACACCCCGAGCGTCTTCAGCTCGGCCAGCACGCGGTCGATCTCGTCGTCGCGCGCCATGAGCGAACTCTCGGTGATCTCGATGTCGAGCGATGACGCGGGGATCCCGTTCTCGCTGACGGCGCGCGCGACGCCGGCGACGAATCCCTCGTGCAGGAACTGCTTGCCGGAGACGTTCACCGCGACGCTGATGCCTTCCATGGGCGTCCCGATCCAAGCCTTGATCTGACGGCAGATGGTCTCGAGCGCCCACTGACCCACGGGGATGATGAGTCCCGTCTCCTCGAGCATCGTGATGAACACGCCGGGCGGGACGAGTCCCTCGCCGGGGCGCTCCCAGCGCAGCAGCGCTTCGAGGCCGGACCACTCGCCGGTGTCGATCCGCATCTTCGGCTGATAATGCAGGAGGAACTCGCCACGCTCGAGCGCGAGCCGCAACGCCTCTTCGAGGTCCAGCGCCTCTGCAGCGTGCGCGTGCATCGCCTCGGTGAAGACCCGGTACGTGTCGCGTCCGGCGAGCTTCGCGGTATGCAACGCCGTGTGCGCGGACTTCATGAGCCCGTCGGCGTCGGCCGTGAAATCGGACGCGAGGTCGGTGGCGGCGTCGGTGGCGGCGTCGGTGGCGACGTCGGTGGCGACGTCGGTGGCGAGCTCGGGTGCGATCTTCGAGCCGGTTTCGAGTGCGTGCGCGATGCCGACGCTCGCCGTGACCGTGACGTCGCCGCCGTCGAGAGCGAACGGCGCACGGATCGCGGCGCGGACCCGCTCGACGAGGGCCACCGGATCGCTGCCCACGGGCATGGTGACGATCAGGCCGAACTCGTCACCGCCGAGCCGCGCGATCACGTCGGCGTGTCCCATCGTGCGCGCGAGTCGCGCGGCGACGCCGACCAGCAACGCGTCTCCCGTCCCGCGTCCGCGCGCCTCGTTCACCTGCTTGAACCGGTCGATCCCCACGCAGAGCACCGTCACCCGCTCCTTCACCCGCTCCTTCACCCGCTCCGTCACGCGCCCCGTCACGCCCCCCGTCACGCGCTCGAGCGACGCGCCGGTGCGGGCCAGCGCCTGCGCGAGCAGTTCACCGAATCGCGCGCGGTTGGGCAGGCGCGTGAGCGGATCGTAATGCTCGAGCAGATGGCCGTAGTCGCGCGCCTCGCGCAGCAGGAGGCGCACCTCGAGCATGTTGTGGATGCGTGTCAGCACCTCGAGACGGTCGAACGGCTTGCCGATGAAATCCTTGGCGCCCGACTGCAGCGCGCGGATCCGGTGCGCCGGCTGCGCCGTGAGCACGAGCACCGGCAGGTACCCGTCGACCTCGACGGGCTTGAGCTGCTCCATCACCTCGAACCCGTCGAGACCCGGCATCATCAGGTCGAGCAGGATCAGGTCGTATCGGTGCTCGCGATGGAGTTCTACCACCGTGCGCGGATCGGTCGTGGAAGTGACGTCGGTGTAGCCCTCCGTCCGCAGAAGCCGCTCCAGCAGCAGCACGTTGACCGCCGCATCGTCGACGATGAGGATCCGGGCGTTCAGGTAGTCG
>JAYTNC010000400.1:0-7682 GCA_043748515.1 Gemmatimonadota bacterium
GCGCCGGCCTTCTTCGCGATCTGCGCCGCCGCCGCGATATCGGTGAGCTGCATGAGCGGGTTCGTCGGCGTCTCGATCATCACGGCGACGGTGTTGGGCTTGATCGCGTCGGCGATGCGCTGTGGGTCGCGTGTGTCGACCCACGAGAACTGCATGCCGAAGTTGGTGAGGATCTTGTCGAAGAGGCGGTAGGTGCCGCCGTAGACGTTCGAGCCGACGATGACGTGGTCGCCCGACTTGAAGAGCTTCATGATCGAGTCGACGCAGCCCATGCCCGACGAGAAGGCGAAGCCGTGCTGGGCGCCTTCGAGCATCGCGACGTTGCGCTCGAGGCACTCGCGCGTGGGGTTCTTGCCGCGCGCGTACTCGTAGCCCTTGTTGACCCCGAGCGATTCCTGCGCGTAGGTCGACGTCTGGTAGATCGGCGGCATGATCGCGCCCGTGGTGGGATCGGGGCGCTGGCCGGCGTGGATCGCGCGGGTGGAGAAGCCGGCGGCGTGGTCGTCGGGGAGGATTCGGGTCATGCGGGAAATCTAGTCTTGGCGCGTCGTGCCCGGATTGAAGGTCCGCCAGCTGTGCCAGAACTCCTGGCTGGCGACCATCGGTTCCAATGCGCCGGCCGGGCCCTTCCCGTTGAAGGCGAAGGCCGCGCTCGGCGCGCGGATCGAATCACCGTCCACGACGAAGCGGGTCCCGGTGTCGGGACGCACGAACGCGTAGAAGCTCGCGCTGTCCGAGGCGACCGCGAGCACGATCGGTCGGTCGCCGAGCGTGTCGTTGATCGCGCCCTCGCGGAGCAGCCGGTTCCAGTCGTACGCGCGGGCCGCCGTACCGACGCGCAGTCCGACCACCCAGGACTTCTCCCCCCACGACTGCGGGTCGGTGCCGGTGAGCCGGCTGCGGCTCGTGCCGCGTTCGAAGGCGTAGTCCTTCGCGTACTGCTCGGTGAACTTCTGATCGGCCTGCATGATGCGACTGTCGGGATACAGCGCGAGCCATTGCCGCAGCGTGACCTGGCGGCTCGGGAGCTCGGCGAGCGTCGTTCCCGTGAGCCGGCCCGCGACGGCCTCGCCGTTCGCCTGCCGCCACCAGCTGCCGGTCGTCCGGTCCTCGAGCATCGCGTTGAACTGATCCATGCCCACGAGCCTGAAGCGCTCGAGGGTGCCGTTGACGGTGGGATCGAAGACGCGGCCGGTACGGCAGACCGTGCAATACGTGACGAGGATCTCGCGGCCGGCGATCGAATCGCGCACGTGATGATGGTAGCCGATGAACTGCAGCGGGTAGGCGCGCGCTTCGCCATTCACTTCCAGGCCGACGACCAGGCGATCGAGTGCGACCCGGTTCTCCGTCGGCGTGGCCATCGACATGACCGTGGGCTGCCGGAACATCGCGTCGGCGGACATGACGAAGTTGAACAGGTAGGCGAGGGTCGCCACGAGGAGCACCGACACGGTCACCGCCGAGCGACGGCGCCAGCCTCCGCTCCACGCGCGCCGCGCGCCGACGACCACGAGGAGCCCGGCCGCGATCCGCAACGGCCAGCGCCAGCTGTAGAGCAGGTACGCGATCTCGAGGCTGCGCATCCGCTGCGAGCCGGGCATCGGCATGATGAACCAGACGTTCGCGAGCTCGAACGCCGCGAGGAGCATCAGGCCGACGACGAAGGCGACTCTCATGTCAGCAAACTGCGGTCCGGACTGAAGGTCGGCAACGACCGTGGTCCCCGTTCCGGTCGCGATCCGGCCGCGCCGGACGGGCTCAGAAGTCGAACCGCACCGCCGCCATCACGCTTCGCGGCGGCTCGGGGCGGGAGAAGGCGGTGTTCGACGCCTCGGCGTACAGCGCGTTGGCGAGGTTCGTCACCGCGATGAAGTAGCGCTCGATCAGATTGGGCGCGCGGAAGGCGCGGCCCACGGCGACGACGAAGTTGAGCCCGTCGCGGAGCTCGTACTGCCCGTTCACCTGTCCGACGAGCGCGCTGCCGCGCGCGCTCACGCCGGCGCGGTCGGCGGGGAGTCCGACGGTCTCCTGCGTGCGCGACCCGATCGTCTGCCCGCGGAGCCCCGCGCCGAGTTCGAGCCGCGGCGTGAGATGGAACTGGCCCTGCGCGAAGAGGCCGCTGGTCCAGAAGGTCGCGTTCGCCACATTCGGCGTGGTGCGGCGACGCACGCTCGGCGGGCCGAAGCCGAACATGCGCGTCTCGGTCGAGTCGGCATTGAGCGAGCGGTCGCGCTACCAATCGACGCCGTAGGTGAGCACGTGGCCCGCTGCGAGCACCTTCGTCGCCTCCGCGCGGAGCCCGAGCCCGTGGATGTCGGTGAGGTTCTGGCTGCGGATCGTCATCCCGGCGGTCGGCGTGAACGGGATGTCGATCTCCTGCCGGAAGACGCGGTCGTTCTGCGACACGGCGGACGTGACGGTGACGCGGTCGGCGAAGCGCGAGGCGAGCGCGGTGTGCGACCAGGAGAGGGCCGCGCGCTCGACGCGCTGGTCGGGATAGAGGAGCCGCACCTTCACGCCGCTCGAGTCGCCGTAGTCGCGGCCGTCGACGTAGCCGAAGCCGGCGTCGCTCGCGTCGTAGCGGGAGAGGCGCACGCCCACGCGCTGGTGGCGTGACAGGTCGTACGCGAGTTGCACGGCGTAGTTGGCGTCGCGCACGCCGGCGTCGCGCACCACGGCGGGCGAGGCGAGCGTGAGGTCGCCGAACGTGCCGGCGGGCGCGACGTAGCTGCCGGCGCTCCGCTGCGTGGTCGAGACCGCGAAGCCGAATGCCCCGTCGCGCCCGAGCGCGGGGACGCCGAGCGTGCGCTGGTTCACCACGCCACCGATCGCGTCGGTGCCGTAGAGCACCGATGCGGGGCCGCGGAGGACCTCGACGCGCTGCAGGGCGTTGATGTCGGTGATCGCGGGGAGTTCGCCGAAGTCCTGCTGGCGACGCGCGTTGTTGAGACGCATGCCGTCCTCGGCGAGGAGGATGCGCTGGCCGCGCTGGCCGCGGATCATCAGACGGACCTGGCTTGCGCCTACGCCGGTGACGTCGACGCCCGGAAGGTTGCGGAAGAGATCGCCGACCCCGTTGGGGAGTTCGTTGCGCACGGTGCTGTCCGGTCTGCCTCGACTGCTGGGCGGGGAGGGTGACGGCCGGCGCGAGGAGCGCGGCGGCGAGGAGTCGGAGCGAAGAGGTCCGCATCGGAGGGCGCGAGAGGGGGGCGGCTCGGGCGCGGCACTTGCCGCACACGAAGGATCGGCCCCGGACCTCGCGCCCTGCACCGGAGCGCTTCGGCGCAGGGCCTTCGTAGTTCTACGGTGTCTGCGTCCGGCTCACTCCCCGAGCAGCTTCGACTCGATCGCGAAGCGCGTGAGCCCGGCGGTGGTCCTGATGCCGAGCTTGGACATCAGCGTCTCGCGATACGACTCCACCGTGCGCACGCTGAGCTCGAGGCCCGCCGCGATCTCCTTGTTCGACCGGCCGCTGGCGATGCCGACGAGGACGTCACGTTCGCGGCGCGTCAGGAGTTCGAGCCGTTGGGCCGCGGCGGCGAGGATCGGCGCGGTGGCCTCGGACGCGCCCGCGCGTCCCGCCTGGAACGCGGTCTGCCCCGAGTGCACCGTGCGCACCGCTTCGCGCAGTTCGGAGGGGAGCGAGTCCTTGCGCAGGTACCCGCTCGCACCGGCGCGCACGCTCTCGAGCATGTACTCCGGATGGTCGTGCACCGAGAGCATGAGCACGCGCGCGCCCGGGCGTTCGCGGCGCAGCGCCTCCACGGCGTCGATGCCGCTCATGCCCGGCAGACTGATGTCCATCACGATCACGTCGGGGTGTTCGGCGCGCGCGATGCCCAGCGCCTCCTCCGCGTTGCCCACGTCGGCGATCACGACGAAGCCCGGCACCGAGAGCGCGCCGCGGATCCCCTCGCGCACGAGCGGATGATCGTCGACGATCAGGATGCGGATGTCGGGGGCGTTCATGTGCGCTTCACGGGCATGGAGATGTCGACGACGAGGCCGGGCGCGCCGGCGGAGAGTCGCACAGTGCCGCCGGCGGCGGCGACGCGTTCGCGCATGCCGACGAGGCCCGAGCGTCCCGGACCGCTCGCGAGGCGCGCGATCGCCGCGTCGTCGAGGCCGACGCCGTCGTCGTGCACCGCGAGCGTGACCACCTCCTCGCGGAGCGCGAGGGTGACGGAGACGAGCGAACCGCCCGAGTGACGCGACGCGTTGGACAGCGCTTCCTGCAGCGCGCGGAAGAGCGCGACCTCGCTCTCGGGGCGCAGGAGTCCCTTCGCGTTCGCCGGCCAGGCAGTGGCGTCGAACCCGACGGTGAGTCCGCTCCACTCGCGCACGTCGGCGCAGAGCGCGCGCAGGGCGGGGAGGAGGCCGAGGTCGTCGAGCACCGCCGGCCGCAGGCCGTCGGTGGCACTGCGGATGCTCGTGCTGCCGCGGTCGACCCACTCGATGAGCCGATCGAAGCGCGGGTGCAGCGGGGCGGCCGACTCCTCGCGCAGCAGGCCGAGCTGGAGCTTGAGCGCCGAGAAGACCTGAGCGGTCTCGTCATGCAGTTCGCGGCCGAGCCGGCGACGCTGCGCCTCGTGCTCCTGCAGCATGCGCACGGAGAGCCGCTCGAGGTCGTCGGTGCGCTGCGCGAGTCGCTGGCTCAGCGCAGCGCGCTCGAGCCCATGTCCGATCTGTTCGCCGACGACGTCGAGGATGCTGTCGTCGAGCGCGGCGAACGGCGCGGCGATGTCGCCGATCACGAGCAGCACGACCGTGCCTTCACCGCCGGTGCTGAGCGGCAGTGCCGCGGCGAACGGCGGCGCGCCCGCGTCGGGGTGGGCGCGTCCCTCGAGTCGCGATCGCCCGCTCCGCGCCGCGTCGAGCACGAGCCGGCGGACCGCTGCGGGGAGCGAGGATTCGTCCCACGGCGTGGCGTCGCCGACGCTGCGCATGGGCACGGCCCGGTCCGCGAGCACGCGCACGAGCGCGGCGCCGCGCACCCCGCGGAGCCCGAGCGGCCGAGCGAGCAGCGCATCGCGCGAGTCGGCATTGGGCTCGGCGCGCAGGTCGCCCGAGAGTGCGGCGAGCGTGCGGAGTCCCTCGCGTTGCTCCTCGATCACGAGGAGCAGCACGCCGGCGCCCATCGCGAGCGTGAAGATGATGTCGAGGTAGTAACCCCAGGGATCCCATGCGCCGCGCGCGCGGAGCAGCGGATAGTCGAGATGGTGCAGCGCCCAGAGGAACATCACGACGGAGAGGAATCCGGCGGCCGGCGAACCCGTGCTCCGCCGATACCGCAGGAAGACGACGCCCGCCCATGCAGTCGCGAGTGCGAGCACGACGACGGCGAGCCCGGCAGCGAGCGCGAAGCTGTCGAGCGCGAAGATCGCGATGGCCGAGAAGACGACAGGGAAGGCGACCACGAGCCAGTATCGACGGCGCCACGCGAGTTGCCGCGAGAAGACCTGCGCGGCGTAGAGCAGTCCGAAGGCGGTCCACGCGAGGAAGACCTGGTGCAGGTAGAGCAGCCAGTACCGCGCGGTGAGCATGAACGTCACGATCGCCGCGACGCTCAGCACCCGTGCCATCAGCGCGATCGCCCACCAGCGGAAGTGCTCCTTGCGGTGCCGGCGATGCAGGTGCGCGAGCAGCACCGCGAGGCCGAGCGTGACGAGCGCCTGGAGCAGCGGCGCGCCGGCGGACGGTGCGCCGATCGGGTCCACGGCGCTACGCGACCGGCGCGATGGTGACGCGCGTTGGCCGCTTGTACGCGGAGAGCCGCGTCTCGACCCACGTCTTCAGCTCCGCCTCGCTCACATCGCCGACGATCTCCGCCGCGACCTCGTGCTCGCCCGCCGCGTCCGCTGCGCCCGAGACGCGCACCGCGCGCACGCCCGGCATCGCGCCGATCACGCGCTCGACCTCGCGCGGATAGACGTTGAATCCGTTGCGGGTGAACATCGGCTTGCGCAGTCCGCGGAAGGAGAAGACGCCGGCGGCGTCCTCGACGCCGAGGTCGCCGGTGTGCAGCCAGCCGTCGCGCACCTGGAGTCCGTCCTCTCCGCCGCTCACGTACCCGCGGAACACACTTTCGCCGGCGACGCAGATCTCGCCCTCGGTCCCCCGCGGGAGCGCGGTGCTCCGCTCGGGGTCGCGGATGCTCACGCGCACGCCGGGGAAGGGCGCGCCGAGCGCCCCGCGATGGTTCTCCGCGGGAAGGCCATTGAACAGCGCGACCGGCGAGGCCTCGGTGAGTCCGTAACCCTGTCGCAGCTCGACGCCGGTCGCTGCCGCCCACCGCGCCTGCAGCTCCGCGGAGAGTGGCGCGCCGCCGCAGATGCATATGCGCAGCGTCGGTGCGACGAACGGCACCTCACGGCGCTCGATCGCGGCGAGCAGGGCCGTGAAGATCGCCGGCACGCCGACGACGATCGTGACGCCGTCGGTGGCGATCCGGTCCGCCGCGGCGATCGCGTTGAAGCGCGCCATGGTCGTGACGCGCACGCCGGCGATGAGCGGCGCGATCCCCGCCGTGGTGAGACCGAAGAGATGCGAGAAGGGCAGCAGCGCGAGCAGGTGATCGCCCGTACCGAACTGCCCGGCCTGCATCGCCGCGCGCGCGTTCGCGAGGAGGTTGCGATGGGTGAGGATCGCGCCGAGCGGGCGGCCGGCCATCGCCGAGGTGTAGACGATCGCGCACTCCTCGTCGCGGCCCGGTGCGTCGGCGTCACCGTGCAGTTCGAGACCGAAGTGCGAGCCGAGGTCGACGCGCGTGGTGCTCGCGTCGGCGGCGACGACGAGCGCCGCGATGGGCGCCTCGTCGAGCAGGACGTGGACCGTGCCGGCGGGGAGCCGCGGCGCGAGCGCCTTCACCGTGAAGACGGCGCCGACGTTCGCGTCCTGCAACTGGTACGCGATCTCCGCACCGGCGGCGAGCGGATTGACGAGCGCCGCGCCGCGCCCCTCGCTCGCCGCGAGCGCGACGACGAACTGCGGCGACGTCGGCGCCAGGATCGCCGCGCGCTTGCCCGCGAGGGCGCGCACGAGCGCGGGACTGCGCTGGAGCAGGGTGAAGCCCGCCGCGACAAGACTCGCGGTCCTGATGCCGTCGATCGAGCCGCCGCCGGCGGCGGCGCGGAGGGTCAGAAGGTCCATGGACTGCAGAAGTGGGAGGGGAGATGTGGGATGTAAGGTGGCGCCGCTCACACGCTGGACCAAGGGTCCGGTGCGGAGGTGCCGCGACGCAGCCCGCTCTCTCTTGAACCTCACGGTGCGGGGCGTAGCTTCCCCGAGATCCGTACCACGCGTTTCCCTGTGCCCTTCGAGAACGTGACCGACCCCCGCCTCATGATCAGCGTCTCCGGCATCCGGGGACGAGTCGGCTTCGGGCTGACGCCCGAAGTCGTCGCCCGCTACGCCGCCGCCTTCGGCGCGTGGGCCATCACCAAGGGACCGAGCCAAGCGGTCGTGCTGGGCCGCGACAGTCGCGTGACGGGCCCGCTCTTCCACGGCGTCACGCGCGCCGCGCTCGAGAGCGTCGGCGCCGACGTGATCGACATCGGGCTCACCACGACGCCGACGCTGCAGATGGCGGTGGAGCATCACCATGCGGCGGGCGGGCTCTGCATCACCGCGAGCCACAATCCGATCGAGTGGAACGCGCTCAAGTTCATCGGTCCGGACGG